>JAKIUS010000140.1 GCA_021647445.1 Geopsychrobacter sp.
TGCCAAGCTTTGCGGCTTTTTCGGCCAGGTTCATGCCGATCTTGAACATCTTCTGCTTGAAGGGGGTGGCGTCCATCATCTTGGCCTTGACATCGGCGGCGACGCTCTCCCAGACGCGAGGTGCTAACAGCACGAAATTAGGGCCGATCTCGCGCAGGTCTTCCATCATGGTTTCAGGTTCTTCAACAAAATTGACAATCTGGCGGCAGATCAAGGCCTGGGATACGGCGTAGACCTGTTCCATAATCCAGGGCAAGGGGAGTACCGAGACGTAGTTATCGCTCGGGTATTTAGGGTCGGCATGCAGGTAGGCGAGACTGTGCTCCAGCATGGGACCGCACTGCAGCATCGCCAGTTTCGGGTTCGAGGTGGTGCCTGAGGTCGGACAGAGGATAGCGACATCCTCCGCCTTGCCGGCGGCCAGTAGTTGCGCGTAGAGCTCTGGCTGTTCGGCATCGAGCTGTTCACCAGACTTCATCAGGTCGAGGTGGCTGAGCAGGCGCGGATCATCATATTTGCGCATGCCGCGTGGATCGCAATAGATGATGTGTTTGACGCAGGGACACTCTTCGGTGATCTCGAGAACCTTGTCGACCTGCTCTTCATCCTCGGCGATGATGATCTTGGCTCCGGCGTAGTTGATCAGGTAGGCGACCTCTTCATTGAGGGAATCCTGATAGATGCCGAAGATCATTGCGCGCAGGGCATGTGAAGCGATTTCGCCGACCACCCATTCTGGCCGATTGTCACCGATGATACCGACCGAGTCACCGTGACCGATGCCCAGTTTATGCATGCCGAGGGCAAAGCGTTTAACCAGGGAGTCATAATCTGTCCAGGTGTAGGGGTTCCAGATACCGAACTCCTTCTCACGCATGGCGATTTCGTCCGGCCAGTTGTTGGCGTTGTAGTTGAGCAGCTTGGGGAAGGTATCGTACTGTTTAATATCTGCGTATTCGGCGGGCATCAGGCGACCTCCCCTTCTGTTTGAGCTTCAGTGGAGGTCGCTGCAGGTTCGTCATCCTCACCCAGGTAAGCCTTTCTGACGCGTGGGTCGGCCAGCACATCATCAGGCAGACCGCTGGCGATCTTCTTGCCGAAGTCGAGAACCATCACCCGGTGGGAGATATCCATCACCACGCTCATATCGTGTTCAATCATCACCACCGTCATGCCCCACTCTTCGTTAAGGTCGATGATGTAGCGCGCCATATCCTCTTTCTCTTCTAAGTTCATGCCCGCCATCGGTTCATCGAGCAGAATCAGGTCGGGGCGCAGCGCGACCGCTCGCGCCAGTTCGACCCGCTTGCGTAACCCATAAGAGAGGGTGCCGGCGATCGATTTGCGAATATGGGCAATCTCGAGAAAATCGATGATGTTTTCGACCTCGACACGGTGTTTAATCTCTTCTTTGCGCGCACCACCGAGCCAATAGAGTGAACCGGATAGGAAATTGTTCTTTAGCAGATGATGGCGGCCGACCATGATATTGTCGAGCACCGTCATGTGGGCGAAGAGGGCGAGATTCTGAAAGGTGCGCCCAATGCCGAGGATGCAGCGAGCGTTGGGCCGCAGGCCGATCAACTCTTGCTCGTTGAACCGGATCGAGCCCTTGTTCGGCTGGTAACGTCCAGAGATGCAGTTGAGCATCGAGGTCTTGCCCGCGCCGTTCGGGCCGATGATAGAGAATATCTCGCCCTTTTTGACACTGAAGTCGACATCGGTCAGCGCATGCACACCACCGAAGGAGAGCGAGATGTCGTTGATCTGTAGTAGAGGGGGTGTTTCAGCCATAGAAGATTCTCCTCACGAGGGGAAAACTCGAATCGCTGCGGATAGCCTGGCCGCAGACGATTTGATTGGTGATATCCAGGAGATGGTTGATGAGCGGGTCTCCCAGGCAAGCTGTTGGATGAATGACAACGACAGCCTGTCAGCAATCAAGAAGAGTTTGCAAGCAGGATACCAAACACTGTTTTATTCATGATCAAAGCCAATGATAGTTCTAACTATATGAAATTAAAGAGTATATTTTTGTGGGATTGAAAAGTGGCATCGTCGATGCCGGTTCGGGACTATGTTCTTTTTGTTGACAGTGTTACGTCTTCTTTACAGTCCAGGTTAGAGGCCTGTTTTAAGAAGGTGATGATCTGCTGGCAGCGCTTATTGCAGGTCGTATTTGTGAAGCTTCTTGTAGAGGCCGGGACGGGAGATTCCCAGGACATTGGCGGCATTAAGCTTGTTTCCGCCGACCTGTGCGAGTGATGCCTCGATAAGCTGCCGCTCCATCTGTTCCATGATCTCCTGTAGTGTTTTGTGACCGATACAGGCGATGAGGCTCTCCTGCTGATCCGATTTGACGGCGGAGGGCATGGCAGTCATGGTGGTTTGTCGAATGTGCTTCGGCAGATCTTCGCTACGTATCGTTGGGCCGGTTGCCATATTAAAGGCGCTTTCAATTGCGTTGCGCAGTTCGCGAATATTGCCCGGAAAATCATAGTTTTTCAGTAGTTGCCAGGCATCTTCTTCGAGCCCTTGAATCGACAGGTCGAACTCGGCATTGAAGTCGTCGATCAGATGCTTGGTGATGAAGTAGATGTCATCACGGCGTTCGCGCAAGGCTGGAATTTCGAGGGCGATAACGTTGAGGCGATAATAGAGATCGGTACGAAAATGACCATTGCGCACCTTCTCATTGAGATTGACGTTGGTGGCGGCAACGACGCGAATATCTATCTGTTTTGTTACCGTGCTCCCCAAGGGGGTGACCTCACGCTCCTGCAGAATCCGCAGCAGTTTGGCCTGCATGATCATCGGCATATCACTGATCTCATCGAGAAAGATTGTGCCGCCGTTGGCCTGTTCAAACTTGCCGATCTGACCGCCCTTCTTGGCCCCGGTGAAGGCACCGTCGGTATAGCCGAACAGCTCAGATTCAAGCAGATGTTCGGGAATCGCCGCGCAGTTGACCCTGACAAAGGGGCCATAGCGCCGCTTGCTGGCGGCATGCAAGGCATGGGCAAAGAGTTCCTTGCCGGTGCCGCTTTCGCCCATGAGCAGAACATTGGACGGGCGTTCGGCAATGCGCAGCAGTTTTTCCTTGAGATCTTTCATGCACTTGCTGTGACCGATGATGCTGTTGCAGTCGTATTTAAAGCTGAGCCCCGCGACCTTGGTCCGTGATTTACTGGCGGTGGATGTCGGGGTGAAATTCTGGAATTTATCGGCCAGCCGGGTCACTTCACGCACATCCTTGAACAGCACCTTACCCCAGGCCCCGAGCATTTGCCCGTTTTTAAACAGTGGGTAGCGGCTGACGACGGTCTGACGACCGTTGAGCAGGTGCGGTTCGGCGACTTCAGCCTGCCCGGTATCCATGACCACCGGCAGCCGCGAAGGGTTGGAGTTGGGATAGGCTTTGTGGACATGCTTACCGAGCAGCTCTGCGGCGCGCAGACCGAGGACGTCGGCAAAGGGCTGGTTGATCATGGTGATGATGCCGTCGGTGTTGACGAGAATCAGGCTATCCTGGTTGAGCGAGGAGCCTTGATCCATAGAGCAGAGCAGGTCTGGCATCTCCAGACTCGGGGTCTTAAGTTGTTCACTGCGGATCAGGCTGAACAGCCCCCCCGAATGCTGCGGATCTTTGCCAAGAGAGGTGTAGTCGCAGTAAAATTTTATGCTGTTGATCCAGACCGGCTGAGACTTGAAGCAGACTCCCTGGACCAGCAGTGAATGCAGAAAGCCGAGGGTAACCACTTGACCAAGGCGTTGACCGATCAGCTCCTCGGGACGTTTTTTTAGCAGGCGAAAGCTCTCTTCATTCGAGGTGATAATCCGCTGTTCTTTGTCGAGCACCACCAGCCAGCTCTCCTCTAGTGGAATCACGCCGTCTAAACTGTAACCCGCCTCTTTTGCCAACAGCGCAAAGCCCATAGCTTGACTTCCTTTGCGTTCGCCGCATATATCCATAATTAGGTGCAAGTGGAAAGGTGATAATACAGTGTTTTATCAAAAAGACAAAATTTAATTAGTTTGACCAGTAAAGACTGAAATTGGGTTTGGGGAAAATGCTGCTCTATCGAGCCTCATTTGGTAGACATGGGCAAGTCGTCTAATTCTCAGGTTTTAACCCTTTAAGTGTATACCTTTGTTTACAGTTGATATCGGTGTCGCCTAAAATAGGGACGCGGGCGGCAGCTCGGTTTAACTCCCGAGAATGCTGATGCTAAGGTGGGCGTTTCGCTCTGTGGCGAAGCCTGGGCCGATCGTGGCATGCAGATTGCTAAAACATTGTTTTTTGAATCTTATGCCAACTGAAGGAGAACGGACCATGGAGATTGCCGTTTATAAAGCGCAGCACCCGATCCGCTTTGTCACTGCCACCAGCCTGTATGACGTTAATGACGTGTCGATCAATATTATGCGCCGTATTTTGCAAGATTCGGGGGCCGAGGTTGTTCATCTGGTCCATAATCGCTCGGCCCATGAGGTTGTCACGGCGGCGATCGCCGAGGATGCCCAGGGGATTGCGATCAGTTCCTATCAGGGTGGGCATCTTGAATATTTCAAATATATTCATGACCTGTTGCGCGAAAAGGATGCTGGCCATATCCGTATTTTCGGTGGCGGCGGTGGGGTTATCCTGCCGGAGGAGATTAGGGAACTCGAGGATTATGGCATCTGCAAGATCTTCTCGCCCGAGGATGGGCGGCGGATGGGACTGCAGGGGATGGTTAACTTTAAATTGGAGCAGTGTGATTTCGCGACCCCGCAGCAGTTTGATCGTGATCTTGAACATTTGCCGCAACAGGACTGTCAGGCGATTGCCCGACTGATTACCAGCGCTGAACGCCTGGTCGATCATCCTGATGAAAAATTGGCGGCGTTGCAGAAAAATGTTCATGCCCTAGCCCAGAGCGTGCCGGTCCTTGGTATCACCGGCACCGGCGGTGCGGGCAAGAGCTCGCTGACCGATGAATTGGTGCGGCGTTTTCTGCGTGACTTTGCAGATAAGACGATAGCGATTCTGTCGGTCGATCCGACCCGCAAGCGGACTGGTGGCGCCCTCTTGGGCGATCGGATCCGCATGAATGCTATCGATACCCCGCGGGTCTTCATGCGCTCGCTGGCGACCCGAGATTCACGCAGCGAACTGTCGGCGGCAATTCGTGAAGCACTTGAAGTGCTTAAGGCCGCCCGTTTTGATTTGATTATCGTCGAGACCAGCGGTATTGGTCAGGGGGATGCCGGTATTGTTGAGGTCTGTGATCTATCGCTCTATGTCATGACCAGTGAGTTTGGTGCGCCGACCCAGTTGGAGAAGATCGACATGCTCGACTTCGCCGATCTGATCGTCTTGAACAAGATGGAGA
>JAKIUS010000141.1 GCA_021647445.1 Geopsychrobacter sp.
CGAAGCGAAAATTCGGAAGTTTGAGACCAGATTTTGGCTCCTTTGAGAGTAATAGCCGTAGCTATTGGTCGAAAAGGAGCTGAAATCTGGGCCAAACAGCCGGATTTGCAGCCGGATCATGGATAGTTCGACAGCCTCCTGCACTGATTCAGTTTGCCCGCGATAGCGGGGAGAGCCCTACCGGGATGGACGATTAAGCACTGAGGCAATCTCCTTAGCCACTCTTTTAGGGATCCCATTTTTATCCGCTAACTGGTGCCACATCTCAACGGAGTTCCGCACTTGGTCGACACATTCAACCATGGTCGATTTGGATATTCCAACAGCGTCTCCAACCCTCTGAATATCTTTCAACCCAGGATTTTTACCTTCACCGGCTATGTCTAAAGCGTGTTCACCGCCAGGCCCGTCAGAGAATGTGATGTCATAGGCTGGTGATAGCCTCCACTCTCCGCTGAGGTCCATAAGAAAGCTATGGTTTTTTGTGTGGTCATCCCTGTTGTGTGCGAACACATTAAAGACCATCCTTCGGAACATTTGCTCAACATCCGTCTTCCGCCTAGTGAGATTTTGAGTTGCCTTTAGCAGTTCTTCATAACCGATACTTGGCAACCTGAAATCGGCATGAAGCAATCCGCAAATGCTGTGCATATGGATCCGCCGATTGCCATCGCGATCAAACCGCTTAATACTGAAGTAGCCAGGGCCGCGTTTGGACGCAAGGACTTTGGTGTCTGACATCAAAACCCCTGCCGCGCGCGCCATATCAGCGTAGGCCTGCTCTATGAGTCCGGCTTCAGGGATATCCCCCTGAGTGCCAAATTTTACCAGCCAATGTTCGAACCCCTTGGGTAAGTTTTCTGCATCATGAAGAATAGAGGAACCGTCCAACGCGAGACCGATAAGTGCTTTGGGTCTGGCGCCATGTGGAGAGCCACCCAACTGTAACAGGTAATCAAATACAGCCACAGGACTGTCTTCAAGAACGATTCGAGATGCCTCAGCGACTTCATCGAGGTCAACCCAGGCTCGGGTGTCCCTTTTTGCCAGCGCGGGATGCACCGGGCGGTAAGAGAGTGCGCCCATCCCTTTCGAACCGATCCAAGCCAGCCTGTCTAAAGGGGTAAGTTGGTTTGGGCGTATGCCGACATCACGGAGTTTGCGCTCCATAAGAAGGCGGCCCCAGCCATCGGGAAGGCTGTCGTTAAAGACACCATGCAGTCCTTCAAAGTGATTTGCCGGGCCTTTTATGATGCTGGAGCCAGGTGCGGTCTTCAGCTGGAAAGGAGAAAGTTTCAGAGTCTCTACAGGGAAACCCGGATCGAACTCAAAGAGAATCTCTCGACCGATATACGCCAATCGTCCCACCCGCAGCGGATTCTCCACATCCAGGTCAACGGCGAGCAGTTTGATCGGCTTAAATTTACCGCTCATGATTTACGACCTCGCTGACGCTGTGAGTCTTTTGCGTGCTCGAGCAGTGAGTCCAGAGATGCGCTTGTTCTTGGATGAAACAATGCGCTGATGTCGCTTTCTAAGCGCAATGCAAAGGCGAGTTGTACGAGGCTCTTTAGGGAAATTTCCCCATCCCGCTCAAACCTTTTAAGGCTTCCCAGGCTGACTCCAGCACGTGAAGCAAGTCCTTGCTGGGTTAAATTGGCAGAGAGGCGCGCACATTTTAGCCTTTGGGCTACCCCGTACTGCATATCTTTAGTGGATAGTATATTAACCATATTCCCCTTTTGTTAAGATTAAGGCTAGCATGTTGGCTGTAACTTGTCAGTATATTGTTAGGGGAAAGCCAATCTTCCGTCTGGGCGCTATCGGGCTTGCCGAATCGAAGCGAAAATCGGGGCCAAATGAACGAATTTGCAGCCGGTTCTTGGCAAGCCCGATAGTCTGCTTGGGGAGGCTCTGCGAGCAATACTGTTTTTGTTGGAAGCCATGTCGGTCGTTTTCCTTCTTTTTGCGCGGTTTGAAAAATTATTGAGGGATGGAATGCGGAACAAATTTTTTTTGGCGATAGCAGACAATTTTTAATTTTGAATGGCTTTTTAATAAAAATATGATATATTCTTCGTGAATAGAACGGTATTTGATCTTTGTTTTTATACTTGGAACTGCCCATGTTGGGTTTTTTTCTCGTGTTTCTCGAAAAGGAGAGTTTGATGAAAAAGATGATTTTTCTGGTGGTTTTGTCCGTATTTGCACTTTCTCTTGCTGGTTGTGCAACCAAAACGAGCAAAGAGAATATTCGTGTAAAATGTCCTTCTTGTGGTTATGAGTTCGAGGTTCCTGCTGGGGGCCGCTAAACAGTAAAGCGTTTGAACTTAGAGTGAAAAGCCAGCCTTGCGCAAGCAAGGCTGGCTTTTTTACTTGGTGGTCAGGGAAGAGAAACGTCGAAGGGATCGGTTTTTTTGCCATCGGGATTGATTACCTGTAGTTGGAGATCTTTATCCTGATAATCGACGGGGTAACGATAGTAGATCAGGGTCTGGCAGTCGCGGTAGACGATGCGATCAAAATTGGTGGGCATCTGTGGTTGCGCATACGCGGAGCTGTTTTCGTGTGCGTGCAGCACAAGGGGCTGGTGGCGCAGGGTTGAAAATGTGTTCTCTGGTTGTGTGACGGTCAAGATTGAATTGAAATAAAAGTTCTTCCCATGCACGATAACCCTGTAGTGGTTCACGAAATTCTCACCTTTTTCTATGCTGTAGATTGCTGGAATATCATTGATCCAGATTGAGGAGGGTATCGACGTTGCTCCAGAAGGGGTTTTGAGTTTTACGCCGTAGACTCCGGCGGACATTCCGGGTCGCAGGGTGAATTCAAGACGATCAGGAGCGGTAAAGTTTTTTGCGACAGAGAGTCCATTGAGTAATACGGACGTCTCTTCAGTCAGCCCTTGTCCGGTGATTGAGATCGTCTGGCCTGTACCATCGAAGCATGAGTCGATGTTGCGTGGCGAAATTGCCAGGATCTGTGGGGTTTGTTCTAGAATCTCAAAGTTGTAATCACGCTTCGATATCAGGGTGCCGTCCCCGACGTGCAGGGCATATTCCCCTGGGGGTAAGGTTGGGACGACGAAGACGAATCGTGTGGAGGTGAACTTTTTCGGCTTGAGTTGATTCTCCCCCAAATAAACAAGCATTTTTGCGGTGAATGGGCCGCCGTTCAGAACGACTGTCATCCCGGGTTCCGCTTTGCTTGGTGCGACCGAGGAGAGCTCAAGTGCATGCGCTGTCAGCGGGAACAACGAAAATATCAGGATTTGTAGAATCAGTTTTGTCATCTATTTGCTCCAGAATATTGTCCGGGAAATCGTGCCGAGCAGTCTTCTATTTTGTCGCGGCTTGCGTTTGGAACCAGCCGCGGTCTTCCATACAAATTTCAAAAATAAAATCACCCCATTCACCGTACGGACGGCTGTTTTCGTCTCTGCATGGTCCACGGGAAGAGAGGTCGTCTGTCTCTTGCTAGCATGCTTCAATATCTTTGTCGCGTTGTTGTTGTGCATAAAGGGGATCGGGATGGGACCACTGCCAGGGCGCTCCGCTGCCCAGGCACCCGGTAAGGTTAAGGATTATCAGAAAAATAAAGATTTTGATTAATGTTTTCATCTTCCTCCGCTGAAAAGTCACCCTGTGATCTATTCTAGCAGATCTAGTTAGCAATGGTTATGCCATTTGTGTTTGGGGTTGGTGTTGTCATCGTTCTTTGATCCGGCTATAGTTCCTGAGAAGCTGAAGTCCTTTTACCCATATTGGAGACAACGCTGAGCAAGGAAATCCAGCAAGCCCTTTCTGACTTGATCGAGACCCTCGGGACAAAACCTCAATTAGCCAATTCTGTATTTCGCGCCTCCACTTTTTCCGAGCAGGACAGTCTCGCTGTTCGTTCGCAGATCCGCGGTTTTTCGACAACGATGGATGAGCCCCTGGAGTTGGGTGGTACCGACACCGGGCCGAATCCGGTTGAACTGCTTCTGGCCGCCTTGGGAGGCTGTCAGGAGATCGTTTATCGCGCCTACGCCTCGGTGATGGGTCTTAAAATCGAACGGATCGAGGTTCATGCCAAGGGTTATCTTGATCTGCGCGGCTTGTTAAATCTGGCCGATGTCCCGGCGGGGTTTTCCCAGGTCTCCTTTACCACACAGGTGACCTCGGATGAACCGGAAGAGAAGATCAAGGAGTTGGCCGAGATGGTCGAACGGCACTGCCCGGTGATGGACAGTTTGATGCGAGCGGTGGCTGTGAGTGGTAAGGTTGAGGTTAAGCGCACTGCGGGAACAAAGGAGATTCCGAGCGTCGTTCTTGCGGAAATTCCGGTTGAGAAGAGTTGATTCAAGGCTGCTAAACGGAGATGGCGGTATGAGGATTCATCACAAACTTTTGACTCTATTGCTGGTGTTTTCGGTTGTTCCATTGTTGCTCAGCATCGCCATCAGCCATATTTTCTTCTATCGTGCCGGTATGCATCTGGCCGAGGAGGCCGAACGGCAACTCTCCGGCCAGGCCCATTTAACCCTGCAGAAAATGGTCAATAGCTTTCAGCAACTCCAAGAACGCGACCGTCGGATGATGGAGGCTGCGTTAACCCTTCAGAGTGGACAGGGGTTGTCGGCAACGGCGAGATCGTCCCAACTAAGCCCTTCAGTTCCCTTGGCATACCGTGTGGTTATGAGTTATCGACCGGGGACCGTGTCGCGCCAGATGACAGTTTATACCAGCGGTCTGTCAGGTTGCTATCCCGCCAACGATAAATGCCTTGATGCCGACAGCCTCAAGCAAGGGGAATGGTATCGAACTACTGCGCGTAGACAGGTGTTGACCCGCACTCTGTCAACGGATCCTGTCAGCGGCGAACAGGCGGTGATTGTGGCGAGTCCCCTGCGTGATGGGACGGGACATTTTCTCGGTGTAACGGCGTTGATGCGTCCGGTGTTAGCGATGTTTACCGACCTGCGGCTCTCCGAAGACTGGTTCGGTACGGCGCGCGAATTGTTGGTCGCAATTGAACCCGGTGATGATATTGCCCACAGCAAATTGAGAATTCTGGCCTTACGTAAGTCCGGATCTGAGGTTGGTGGTCAGCCGTTGTTCACCCAGCGCCTTTTGCGACCGGACAGCTCGGCTGAGAATCAACGCCTGATGACGCGACTGGCCAAGGGAACGGGTGGTTCCCTTGAATTGAAATTAGCTGGGGTCGAGACCCATTGGATTTTTGCTGCCGCCACACGCGGTGAGCCCTTTGCCCTGATACTGGTTCCCCATTCCCAGGTTATTGCTCAGGCGGTTGCCGCCAGGGAGCATGTGGTGCAAAAGACTCTTAAGG
>JAKIUS010000142.1 GCA_021647445.1 Geopsychrobacter sp.
GGCAATGTACGTCGGCTCCTCCTAGGTCTTCGGCGCTGACTATTTCGCCGGTTGCGGCCTTGACGAGAGGCGGGCCACCGAGAAAAATTGTGCCCTGATTTTTAACGATGATGCTCTCATCGGCCATCGCCGGGACGTAGGCGCCACCGGCGGTGCAGGAGCCCATGACCACCGCGATCTGCGGGATTCCTTTGGCTGACATCTGGGCTTGGTTGAAGAAGATTCGGCCGAAATGGTCGCGGTCAGGAAAGACATCCTCCTGCAGGGGTAAGAAGGCTCCACCTGAGTCGACCAGGTAGATGCAGGGCAGGTTGTTCTGTTCGGCAATCTCCTGGGCGCGCAGGTGTTTCTTGACGGTTAAGGGCAGATAGCTGCCCCCCTTGACCGTGGCGTCATTGGCGATGATCAGGCATTCCTGACCCGATACCCGCCCGATACCGGTGATGACTCCACCCGCCGCAACCTTGCCGTCATACATCTTCCAAGCGGCGAATTGGGAGAGTTCGAGAAATGGCGAGCCAACATCGAGCAGTTGGCGAATCCGTTCTCGCGGCAGCAGTTTGCCCCGCTCAAGGTGTTTTTTGCGTGCGCGCTCGCCGCCGCCCTGTTTGATCAGTTCAACCTTGTCACGCAAGTCGGTCACCATGGCGCTCATCGCCTCGGTGTTCTGTTTGAACTCTTCAGATCCACTCTGTAGTGAACTCTTTAAAATTCTCATGGTTCTCCCGTTTAGCTCATGGTCTCTGAAAATAGTTCGCGGCCGATCAACATCCGTCGGATCTCGCTGGTACCAGCCCCGATTTCGTAGAGTTTGGCATCGCGTAGCAGGCGTCCGGTGGGAAATTCATTGATATAACCGTTGCCGCCGAGGCACTGAATGGCGTCCAGCGCCATCTGGGTGGCTTTTTCTGCCGAGTAGAGGATTGCACCGGCGGCATCCTTGCGCAGGGAGCGGCGTCCCTGCTTGTCGGCCTCGCGAGCGACGGCGTAAACATAGGCGCGACTGGCATTCATGTTGGTGTACATGTCGGCCAGTTTGCCCTGCATTAGTTGAAATTCGCCGATCGGTTGGCCGAACTGTTTGCGTTCGTGCAGATAGGGGAGCACGGCATCCATGCAGGCACTCATGATTCCGAGGGGGCCGCCTGAAAGGACCAGGCGTTCATAATCGAGGCCACTCATAAGCACTTTGACCCCGCAGTTGAGCCCACCGAGGATATTTTCAGCGGGTACCTGGCAGTTCTCGAAGACCAACTCACAGGTATTAGAGCCACGCATGCCGAGTTTGTCGAGTTTTTGCGCGGTACTGAAACCTGGAAAGTCCTTTTCAATCAGGAATGCGGTGATGCCGCGATGTCCGAGGGTCGGGTCTGTTTTGGCGTAAACCACCAAAACATTGGCATTTGGGCCATTGGTGATCCACATCTTGGTGCCGTTGAGCAGGTAATGATCCCCCTTGTCTTCGGCACGGAGGGTCATGCTGACGACATCGGAACCCGATCCTGCCTCACTCATGGCCAGCGCTCCTACATGTTCTCCGCTAATCAGTTTGGGCAGGTATTGTTGTTTTTGGGCGCTGGTGCCATTGCGGAAAATCTGATTGATGCAGAGGTTGGAATGGGCGCCGTAGGAGAGTGCGACAGCCGCCGATGCGCGGCTGAGCTCTTCCATGGCGATGACATGTTCGAGATAGCTCATGCCGGCGCCGCCGTCTTCTTCGCTGACGGTGATGCCGAGCAGCCCGAGGTCGCCCATTTTACGCCATAGGTCAGCCGGGAAATCGTTGTCGCGGTCGATATCTGCGGCGCGTGGGGCTATTTCGGTGGCGGCAAAGTCCTTAACGGTTTCGCGCAGCAGGCAGGTGGTATCATCCAGATCGAAACTGAGGCCAGGGTAATTGATCACGGTCATAATCGTCTCCAGCAAAATAGTTTGGTGCTGCCGAACTTTACATTAGCAATCCCAATGCCAAACCTGGATTTATATGACGCTTTATTTATTTAGTTTAACTGCTTGGAATTACAAGATTAAAACGCTGTCGACAGTTGGATTCGGAAACAATGTTCTAGGGTGTCAACGGCCGTAGACAGTCGTTTCGTGACAACTGTCTACGGCCGTTGACCCGTTTCATTCGATTTAATCAGCGCGTGATCGCCGCGCCGATAACCACACGTTGAATCTCGTTGGTCCCCTCGTAGATCTGGGTGATCTTGGCGTCGCGCATCATACGCTCGACCGGGAAGTCGCGGGTATAGCCGTAGCCGCCATGGATCTGCACCGCTTCGGTGGTCACCTTCATCGCCACGTCCGAGGCGTACATCTTGGCCATCGCCGAGTGCTGACCGTAGGGAAGACCTGCGCTGGCGCGGTACGCCGCCTGATAAATCAATAGGCGCGCAGCTTCGATTTCGGTCGCCATGTCGGCAAGCTTGAACTGAATCGCCTGGAAGGAGGCAATCGGTTGCTCGAACTGCTTACGTTCACGTGCATATTCAAGGGCAGCATCATAAGCACCTTGAGCGATACCGAGGGCCTGGGCGGCGATGCCGATGCGTCCACCGTCGAGAGTCTTCATGGCAACCTTGAAGCCGCTGCCTTCTTCGCCGAGCAGGTTGTCGGCTGGAATCCGGCAGTTGTCGAAGACCAGTTCGCGGGTCGGCGAAGAACGGATCCCCATTTTAGATTCCTTCTTGCCGAAGCTGAAACCGGGGGTGTCTTTTTCGACAATGAAGGCGCTGATGCCGTGATGTTTCTGCGCATTTTTATCGGTGCGGGCGAAGACGATATTGATTTCAGCTTCGCCGCCGTTGGTACAGAAAATTTTAGTGCCGTTTAAAATCCAACTATCGGCGTCGCGGGTTGCGGTGGTCTTGGTGCCGCCTGCGTCTGATCCGGCGGCAGTTTCGGTCAGGGCAAAGGCCCCGAGCTTGGTCCCTTCGGCTAGGGGCGTCAGAAACTTTTTCTTCTGTTCTTCGGTGCCGAACAAGAAAATCGGGTTGGCTCCTAGCGAAAGATGTGCCGATAAGGTCACGCCAGTCGAGGCACAGACGCGTGACAACTCTTCAACGGCGATGGCATAACTGATGTAATCGGCTCCGGCGCCACCGTACTCTTCTGGAAAGACGATCCCGGCCAGGCCCAATTCGCCAATCTTGTCGTACATCAGCGCCCGATCAAAGCTTTCGCTCTCGTCACGCTCTGCGGCACTGGGTTTGATCTCATTTTCAGCAAATTCTCGTACGGTCTGGCGGATCAGTTTCTGTTCTTCATTCAATTCAAAAATCATTTTCTTCTCCTGTTTTGCGTGTTATGAAATTCAAAAATTAACTTTAGAGGCGATAAGAGGGAGACAAAACCAAAGCTCTATCTCAAGTGTTAAGAGGATTTAGTTCTTAACTAAATCCAGCCAGAATCTCGCGGGCAATAATCAGCCGTTGAATTTCGCTGGTCCCCTCATAGATACTGGTGATGCGTGCGTCGCGTGCATAACGTTCGACCGGAAAATCTTGGGTGTAACCGTAGCCGCCGTAGATCTGCAGCGCTTCGTAACAGGCACGGTTGGCAGTTTCACTGGCGAAGAGTTTGGCCATCGAGGCGGCACGGGCAAAGGGGCGACCCTGTTCCTTTTGGTACGCCGCGTTCATCAGCAGCAGGCGTGCTGCCTCAAGTTCGGTATAGGTGTCCGCGATCTTCCATTGGGTCGATTGGAAGTCCGCAAGTCTCTTTCCGAACTGCTTGCGATCGAGAGAGTACGCTGTGGCTGCATCGATGGCCGCCAGACCGACGCCAAGTGCCAGTGAGCCGATACCTATGCGTCCACCTGCCAGTTCCCCGACCGCGATGCGAAAGCCAGCGTTTAATTTGCCCATCAGTGCATTCTGCGGGATGCGGCAGTCATTGAAGATGAGCTCGTTGGTTGCCGAAGCGTGCTGGCCCATCTTCTCTTCTTTTTTGCCGATACTCAGGCCGGGCGTGTTTGCTTCGACGAGGAAGCAACTAATCCCTTTGCCTTTAGGAGCAGTCTTGTCGGTGATCGCCCAGACCACAAAGACCCCGGCGTAGGGTGCACTGGTAATAAACAGTTTGCTACCGTTTATGAGCCAGTCGTCGCCGTCGCGCACCGCGCTAGTCGTCATCCCGGCAGGATCCGACCCCGCACCCGTTTCGGTCAGAGCGAATGCGCCCGCCAGGTATTCTCCCGAACAGATGCGCGGAATATACTTCTGACGTTGTTCCTCGTTACCGACCGCCTGAATCACTTCACAGACCATATTGTTGACCGACAAGGTAACTGCGGTTGAAGCGTAGGCGCGGGCGATCTCAGTCAGGGCAACGGAGAAGGCGACCACGCCGGTTTCGGCTCCGCCATATGTTTCGCGTACGTTCAGCCCCATGAAACCGAGTTCTGCCAGTTTCAACAAGTTATCGAAGAAAGGTTGCTGGTCGCCACCTTGATCGAGTTGTGCCGCAACCGGTGCCAGTTCTGCCTCGGCAAATTCACGTGCGGTTTGCTGAATCAATTTTTGTTCTTCGTTGAGATCTAGATTCACGGGATTAGTCCTTTGAATTTATTCTTAAGTCGGATTACCTAGTTTAGCCATCAAGATGCCAAGGGTCTCCAGGAGATCTATACCCCTCTTGCTGCCCAACGTTTCCGCTTATTTCCCTTCAAATTTTGCCGGTCGTTTTTCAAGGAAAGCCTGCATCCCTTCCCTCTGATCAGCGGTGGCGAAGCAGAGGCCGAAGAGATCGGTTTCACGGGCACAAGCGCGGGCCAAATCGGTTTCGAGCCCATCATGCAGGGCTGTTTTGGCGAAACCAACCGCAACAGGTCCTTTTGAGACTATTTTGGTCGCCATCTTCTGCGCGGCGGTCAGCAGTTCTGCTGCAGGATAGACCTTATTGACCAAGCCGATACGGTAGGCTTCGCTGGCATCAACCATGTCGCCGGTCAGCAGAAGTTCACAGGCGCGGCCCTTGCCGATGAGACGGGCCAGACGTTGAGTCCCGCCAAATCCGGGAATTACACCGAGATTGACCTCGGGTTGGCCGAAGCGGGCATTCTCACTTGCCAGTCGGATATCGCAGCAGAGGGCAAGTTCGCAACCACCGCCGAGGGCAAAACCGTTGATCGCTGCGATGATCGGTTTGGGCATTTTTTCTAGCAGTTCCGCAAACTGATGACCCAACAGTGAAAACTGGCGTGCAGTGGCGGGATGAAGGGCGTGCATTTCGGTGATATCGGCTCCGGCAACAAAGGCGTTTTCGCAAGCACCGGTCAGGATCACCAGATGGACTGCCGCATCAGTTCTGAGACCGAGAAAAAAGCAGA
>JAKIUS010000143.1 GCA_021647445.1 Geopsychrobacter sp.
GTTTTTGGTCGCCGATGCGAAAAACCTTGATCATTGCCGCCGGTTGTCCATCGAAGCGGGCATACTCGTCGCTGTCTTCGAAGCCATCGACCACCCGGGCGATCTCGCTCAATTTGACTTCTGTGCCGTCGGGATTGCTGAGGATAACGATATCCGCATATTCTGGTCCGAAATAGCGTCGTTCCTTGGTGCGAAGCAGAATCTCACCACCGGCAGTCTTGATCGATCCGCCTGGTAGGTCTAGGGAGGCACTGCGGATTCTGCTTGCGACTTGCTCCAGGGTCAGATGATACTGTCGTAACCGTTCCTCGGGGATTTCGATCGAAATCTCGAAGGGACGCACGCCACCTAAGTCGACCTGGGTAATGCCCGACAGTTCCAGCAGCTCATCTCGGATGGTCTCCGCCTGCTGGCGTAGGCTGCGTTCGCCGATATGGCCGTAGACCACGACCGAGATGACTTCGCGTCGATTTAGCAGTTTGCTGACCACCGGTTTCTCAGCGTCCTCGGGGAAGGTCGTAATGCGATCGACTTCGCTCTTGATATCCTGCAGTACCCGGTCTGGATCCTGTTCGGCATAGAGCTCGGCAATGACGGTCCCCGAGCCTTCGACCGCGGTTGATTTGAGTTGTTTGATGCCATCGACTCCGGTCAGACCCTCTTCAATCTTGAGAAGAATGCCCTCTTCGACCTCTTCGGGTCCGGCACCGGGATAAGCGACGACGACCGAAACCCGATCGAGGGAGATCTCGGGGAAGACCTCCTGCTTGATATGCGGAGCCTTGATGATGCCTCCCAAGATCAGGATCAGCATGAGTAGGTTGGCGGCCACGTGGTTGGCGGTCATCCAACGGATGGCACCTTTCATTGTGGTTTCTCCCCGGATTTAAAACGCAGCTTCATGCCGGGGGCGACCCCGGAGATATTGGTAAGAATCAGGCGTTCTCCGCCTTTAAGCCCCTCGTCGATGAGCAGCGTCTCCTGTTGACGGCGCAGTACATGGACCGGGCGGATTTCGAGCCGATTCATGTCGTCGGCTAGCCAGACTACATTTCCATCGCGCAGGGCACTGCGCGGCAGACTCGCCAGTTGCCCCAGATCGGCACCGCTGATTTCGACATGGACAAACAGGCCATTCTCTAAAGGGAAGGATCGGTCGGCCGGTTTGTGGCCGAGGAGATAGGGGTTTTCAACCAGGATAGCAATTTTGGCCATGCGGCTGTTTGGGTCGATTTCACCAAAAGCGCGGCTGATGACACCTTGCCACTCATATCGCTGACCGTCGATCTGGATCGATAGACGACAGCGGGAGCCCTTGTCCTTGCTCCCTGCACGTGGGATCGCCAGCCATTGAAGATCGGTCAGGGGTAAGGGCACGATAATTTCAGCCTGTTTGGTACTGGCGATCACTGCCAGAGGATTTCCACTACGCACATATTCACCCAGATCAACATTTTTGCTGCGCAGACGGCCGTTAAAAGGTGCGCGAATGCTGGTGCGTTCAAGGTTGAGTTGCGCCTGTTGAATGTTGGCTTCGGCAGCGCTTAAGGCCGCCTTGGCGCTCAGCAGTTGAGGCTGGCGGAGCAACAGCGCGCCGGGTTCACCCTTGTCGGGTAGTTCAATACGCTCCCACTCGCGTCGGGCGATCTCTGCTTGTTCTGCTTCCGTCTGCAGCGACGCCTGGGCTTTCGCGTGTTCGGCAGTAGAGCGCTGAAGCGCCAGTTGATAATCACGTGGGTCAATTTCAAAAATTTTATCACCTTTAAGAAAGAATCCCCCCTCGACAAAGCGCCTTGAAACCCAGGATAGGCTGCCGTTGACTTCGGCGGCAATGGTGACTTCGCGCTCTGGTCTGACCGTGCCGTTGGCGATGATTCTGGCCTGATGCTGGCTCAGTACGACCGGTATGGTTTCGACGAGCAGACCGAGATTGATCTGTTCCCGCTTCTCTGGGGCCTTCCGTGATTTGATCACTGCTCGTGTTGCCAGCAGCGCCAGAATCAGGATCAGGACCGGTAGAATCCATGTGAGATGATTTCGTTTCGCTGTTTTATTGCTCATGTGAGTTTGGTTCCTTTTTTGCGCTGAATCTTTGATGAATCTCAGTCTCCATCCAGGCCCCGCCCAGTGATCTGGCGAGGGTGATACGGTCACTGATCAGTTGGCGGCGGGTCGCGACTAATTCGTTCTTAGCCTGCAGGACAACGCGTTCAGAGGAGAGCACGGGCAGGTAATCGTTAAGACCGCGCAGATAGTTGTTGAACCTTAGTTTGCGGCTGGCCTTAGCCGCGGCCAAGGAACTGGTCAACAGCTTGAGGCGTTCATCCCCCTTCTGATTCGCGGAGAGAGCATCTTCAACCTCGCGGAGAGCAACGAGTACGCCTTGGCGGTAACCTGCAATACGTTCACGCACCAGGGCCCGATTGCGTGCGACCTCGGCACGGCGGCGGCCCCCATCCATAAGTGGCACCGCTGGCTGAATCAGCAGTTGCCAGAAGCTACCGGTCAGGGTGCCGATGCCGAAGTCATTCTGTAAAAAACCATAATTGGCCGCCAGGTTCAGGCTTGGCAGGCGGTCGGCGATTGCTGCGGCGAGCTCGGCGTCGGCGGATTGCAACTGATTAAACAGTGTCAGAATATCGGGGCGACGCTGAAGCAGGTCGGCCGGTATCCCGGCGGGGAACTGCTCGGCAAAAGTGGGAAGTTTGGTCAGGGTACCGCTGATGCCACGGGTTGGAACATGACCAAGCAGGTTCGAAATGCCATGTTCAGCGCTGGCCAGATTCTTCTCCAGGTTCGGACGACCGGCCTTGGCCGTGGTCAGATTTTGACGCGCCTGATAAAGTTCGAGGGCGCTGGTCAATCCCTGTCGATAACGATCTTCAATCCGCTGCAGGGTCTCCTGGTATGAGTTGATAGTTTGGTTTAGAAGTCTGATCTGTGAACGTTGTTCGACGCTGAAATAATAGAGGTCTGCCAACTGGGCACTAAGGCTGAGATAGAGGGTTTCAAGCTGGTTTTTGCCTGCTTCTGCTTGCTTTAGCGCCGCCTGACGGCGGTTTTTTAATTTCCCCCAGAGATCGAGTTCAAAGCTGCTCTGGGCCGAAAACCGGTAATTAAGCGCGTAGGAATTTCCGATGAAGCCCGGCACCAGTTCGCGGCTTCCCTGGCCGCCCAGATTTATTGTGGGCAAGCGAGCGCTTGCGGCGATACGTAACGCTGATTGGGCCTGTTCGGTGCGCGCAAAGGCCTCTTCCAGTTGCAGGTTGTGGGTGAACAACTGATCCATCAACTGATTCAACTGTGGATCATGAAAGCTTAACCACCAGCGTTCTAAGGACGGGGTCGCTTGCTCCCCTGTTCGCTCAACATAGCGGCTCGTTTGTGAAATCGGTGGCTCCATCTGCAGCGGTTGGTGCAGGCTGCAGCCGAGGAGCGTCAGTGGTAAGATCCAGCAATAGATCAGTAATTTCAGCATGGGGACTCCAGGCCGGAGGTGACAAAGGTGATCAGATCTTGGGTCAGGGTCTCTCTATGTTTGTGAGTGTCGCTCGAGTTGGGTTCACAAAGAGGGGTGATGCTGGAGAAACAGAGACAGTGGCCCAGGGCGCCAATGGTGAAAAAAAGACGGGTCAGAACCAACTCCCGCGGGAGTTGCGGCAAGGCGAGACACAGGGCTTGATGGAGCGTTGTCAGCAGGGGGCGCACCAGGTCGAGAAAGCGATCTCGTACAGCCGGATCGGCGGCGGTCAGGGAGCGGCCGATAATCGCCACAAAGGCGTTTGAATTATGGCCCGCGTTGCAAAAAGCCATGGCTGGCTCGATGAAAGCGCGCAGTAGATCTTCGGTTTTTGGACGCATGTTTGCTTCGGCCGCTTCGGTAAGGACCTGTTCAATGCGCGCGTTGCGCGCCTGGTTTAGTGGCAACAGGCGTCGTTCGAGTACGGCACTGAGCAGGTCTTCCTTGCAGCCAAAATGGTAATTGGCCGCCGCCAGATTCGCCTTGGCAACGGTAGTGATTTCGCGCATCGAGGTGCCAGCGAAGCCCTGCTGAGAAAAAAGGCATTCCGCTGCATCAAGCAGGCGGGTCTTGGTATCGATTTGAGTCATTTGATTTCCTTAGGCTGTTAAACGCCTATTTAAAACGATCGTTTTAATTGTGTCAAGTCCTTGTTTTACCCGTGACTGTGCCTAGATGGTATTCAGGGCGATTGGACTTTGCCTTATTGTTGAGCATAATCCTTAGGCTTGACATACAAAATCCCTAAATATAAGCGTCTTACATGTTTGGCATGGTCACTGCTAAGAATTGATCTGTGGTTAGCACCCAGTCGATTTAATCGGTGAAATTTTTCAGCGGAACAAGGGTGTTCCGTTCTTTTTGGACTTTGAGCAAAGGCGCTCTGTCTCACGTAATTGTGGGATAGGGCGTCTTTTTTTTTGGGATTTTTGAGAAGGGAGACAGTTCATGAGAAAAGTTGAGTGCATCATCAAACCGTTCAAGCTGGATGATATTAAATCGGTGCTGACCGAACTGGGCATCAGCGGTATGACAGTCAGTGAAGTTCGTGGTTTTGGTCGTCAGAAGGGGCATACCGAACTCTATCGCGGCGCCGAGTACCAGATCGATTTTATCCCCAAGGTCAAGATCGAACTGGTGGTCCCGGATGAGCTGATCGATGAGGTTGTCGCGGCGGTACAAAAGGAGGCCTGCACCGGTCGCATCGGTGATGGCAAAATTTTTGTTTTGCCGGTAGAGCAGGCGGTGCGTATTCGGACTGGTGAAACCGGGATGGATTCGCTGTGACATTATCTGTAATCGAATTTGTATGCGCAGTGTTGATTTACAAATTCAGAACCAATCAAGGAGAAAAACATGTTTAAACGTCTGTGTCTGCTGACTTCAGGTCTGTTGGCCCTGCCGCTGCTGGCGTCCGCAGCTGAGGCTCCGATCTCCGAAATGTCATATATCCTCAATACCTTCTCTTTTCTAATCATGGGAATTCTGGTGATGTGGATGGCTGCAGGTTTCGGCATGCTTGAAGCGGGTCTGGTTCGTTCCAAGAACGTCGCGACCATCTGTCTGAAGAATATCTCTCTTTTCGGAATTGCTGGCCTTCTCTACTATGTGGTCGGTTACAATTTGATGTATGCCGGTGTCGATGGTGGCTTCATGGGCTCTTTCGGTATCTGGTCGGCGGATGACGCTGCTGCGGCGGCGGGTGATTATTCGGCAGGATACGCGGCTGCTTCCGATTGGTTTTTTCAGATGGTCTTCTGCGGGGCCGCCTGCTCGGTGGTTTCGGGTTGCGTCGCCGAGCGG
>JAKIUS010000144.1 GCA_021647445.1 Geopsychrobacter sp.
GGTGATTGGGGCGAGACTGCCGGGGGTGGAAGACAAATCCGCCTATGCGGTCTATCTGATGGCGGGGACGGCGGCTTGGGGTTTGTTCAGTGAGATCGTCACCCGTAGTACCAATATCTTTGTCGAATATGCCAACGTGATGAAGAAGATCACCTTTCCCCGAATCTGTCTGCCGGTGATCGTCGGCGGAAGCGCTCTGCTCAACCATGTATTGCTTTTGTTGGCGATATTTATTGTTTTTCTGTTTTTCGGGCATATACCTGGAAAGGCTGTTCTGGTGTTACCCTTGGGGATTGCTTTAATAACGATGTTCGCATTCGGGGTCGGTGTATTCCTAGGGATCTTCAATGTGTTTAACCGTGATGTCTCCCAAGTACTTAATGTTGTTTTGCAGATTTGGTTCTGGTTGACTCCGATCGTTTATCCAGCCAGTGTCGTACCAGAAAGGATGCAATGGGCGCTACAGGTCAATCCCATGGCGCCCCTGGTCATGCTTTATCAAAGAGCTATGTTGTATAACCAATGGCCAGACTGGTCCAGCCTAATCCTACCGGTATCGGTCGCCCTGCTGTCATGCCTGGTGACTTTGATACTTTTCCTCCGTGCCAACGCCGATCTGGTTGATGCACTATGACGCAGACGGTTTTGTCAGTCGAAGGGTTGGGAAAATGTTATATCGCTTATCCATCCATCTGGCACCGGTTCGCCGAGTGGTTCGGATTGCGGGTGAGACACCGTCAGGAGTACTGGGCGGTGCGGGACGTGAGCTTCTCCCTGGAAGCTGGTGAGGCACTGGCCATCATCGGCCAGAACGGGGCGGGTAAGAGCACCCTGCTCAAGCTCATTACCGGCACTGTGCGTCCTACTACCGGGACCATTCACATCGCCGGCCGTATCAGTGCCATGCTGGAACTAGGGTTGGGATTCAACCCAGAGTTCACGGGGCGGCAGAATGTCTATCTTGCCGGGGGGTTGATGGGGTTTTCCGTTCGTGAACTGGATGAGCTGATGCCTGCCATTGAGGAATTCGCCGAACTGGGTGACTTCTTCGATCAGCCCCTTCGGGTCTATTCCAGCGGTATGCAAGCAAGGCTCGCCTTTTCCTTGGCCACTTGTGTGCGTCCCGAAGTATTGATCGTCGATGAAGTGTTGTCGGTGGGGGATGCCGCTTTCCAGCGCAAATGTTTCCGTCGGATAGAGAACTTCCTGGCCGAAGGGACAACATTGCTTTTCGTGAGCCACGACATCGAAATGGTGAAGCGACTGTGCCAACAGGCCATGTTCATCAAAAATGGCTCGGTGGCCGCATACGGTCTGGCAGCTCAGGTATGCAACGAATATGAGAAATATCTTTTTGGAGGAACGACAGCAAAGGCTTCTACTGGTTTGAACCGGCCGATTCTTGACCATAGTCTCCTGTCCAATTGCGAAATGAGTTATGGAACCGGTGCAGCCGTGATTGAGAAAATATGGTTGTCCGATCAGGAAGGTAACATGGTGAACGTGATACCTGCTTGCGCTGGTTTTTACGTTAATTATCTCGTGAAGTTCAACTCTGATGTGAACAATCCCGTTTTTGCCACCATGATAAAGACCAGGGAAGGGGTTGAGGTGTATGGAACGGATACCAAATGCCTTGAGTATGAGAATACGGGGTCATTTTCTTCTGGGGAGGCGAAGATCGTCTCTTTCAGGTTGGCGAATAATCTTGCTCCAGGTATTTACTACCTCAATTGCGGAGTGCGCGATGACAATGGTGAAAAGCCTGTATTTATCCACAGAAGGGTCGATGCGCTCATTTTCAGGGTATCCAAATCGCCCGGGACAACGGTGGGTGCCGGGCTGGCCGAGTTGAATGCTGGTTTTTCCATTTCTGACGTATGACAGAGTCCATGACGCCAATTTTCGTTCATTCTTTGTTCCGGTCCGGTTCGACGTATCTGTTTCATGTCTTCCGGCGATCAGATGCAGGTTATTGGTGCTATCAGGAACCCATTAACGAGATCGTTCTGGCAGCAAGAGATGACCCTGACGCTTTGCTCGGATTCGTTGGGGATAAGGTGAGGGGGCTCCGGCATCCCCAGATGGACAAGAGTTATTTTCAGGAGCTTTATGAAATTTATCCTGCCTGGAAGAATAGACTGACGAAAAGGCTCGTCTATGACGCCTATTTTGACAACAGGGAGGATTTGGATCTTAAGGATTATTTTGAGGTTCTGATTACTCATGCAAAAGGGTGTCCAGTTATTCAGGAGTGCCGGACGGTGAACCGCATCGCTGCCATCAAGTCAATGTTTTCGGGTTGCCACATCTATCTGTGGCGTAATCCATGGGATCAGTGGTGGTCTTATAAGGTCAACCAATATTTCAACTGTGTAAATCTTCTAATTTTGAATGCTGACCCGCATCCTGAGGTCATTGCCAGTTTGCGCAGAGAGGTGGGGTTTGAAGCGTATCATTCTGAAGATCTGATCGATGAATTCGCTTTCTTCGACCGGAAGCGCCTGCCTCCGGAAGAAAGTTACCTTGTGTTTTATATATTGTGGCTTTTGGGAATCATGGAGGGCAGGAGACATGCGGATTTGCTGATCAATATCGATGCGATGAGTGACCAGCCAGACTATCGGCAGGAAGTAGTAGAAAATCTTGAATGTTTAGGAATATCAGGTCTCGATTTCAATGACTGCCGTGTGGTCCAGTCCTGCTATGGCGATCAGGAGAAGTCCTTCTATCACAGGATCGAGGAACGGGCTTATGGCCTGCTTTTGGCGAGCGGATTTCAAAGGGACGATCTGGAAGCAATCCAGCGCTTGCGAGAAAAATACCATCCCTTGCTTTGGCAACGAAAACCTGCTCGCACAAATATTTCCTTGATTCTAAACAATGCCGAGCGGGCCAGGGAAACGGTGCTCAAGGCCGAGGCTAGGGAAGCACATCATTTAAAATCGCTGGCTGAGGTACAGGACCGTTGTCAATGGCTGGAAGCTGAATGGAATGCTGCCAGGGAGAAAACAGAGGCGTTGCGCGGCGAGTTGGAACAGTGTCGAGCAGAAAATGAAGCCCTTGATGACGCACTCGATAAAACCCACCAGGCGCTTGTAGATCAGCAAACCGCTCTTGTCCGGGAACAGGATCGTAGCCGTTGGCTCGAAAAGGAGTGGAACGCGGCCAAGCAGAGGATCGAAGAATTGGTGACTGAATTGGGCTTGGCCCAAAGTGACAATCAACGCTTGCGGAGTCAGATTGAACTCCAAAATAGAGAGCTTGAGCAGGTGCATGCCCGCTTTCATCATTTGGAAGAAGAACTCCAGATCGCCCTCGCCAGGGTAGATGAACTTGCTCAAAGTGCTCATCATTGGCAATACGCAGCTCAAGAGCAGGAAAAACAATTAAAGGCGATGTATGCCAGTTGGTCCTGGAAGGTCACTTCCCCCTTGCGCGTGTTGTGGGACATGGGATGGGGGTCATTCCGGTTACTGCAATCGGGAGCAAAATTGAGCAAACCCATCATTTTGTGGCCTATATTGGCACCAATGCACGCTATCCTCCAAAGACCTCAGCGCGCCGAGCGGATCAACCGTCTTCTGATGCGTTATTCCTGGTTGCATGTGCCTTTGCGTACGCTTGCCATACGTCACGGTCTGATGCAGGTCACACCGTCTCCACCATCTCAATATAGTCCGCCAGCAGCGCAACCGGATAAGTCAGAAGTGATTCCCGAACTCCCATCGCACGCACGATGGATTTATCTCGTTCTTCAGCGGACAGCTAATCATCATTGTGAGGCTGAATGATGCGCATCGTCATCGACATGCAAGGGGCGCAGTCGGCCAGTCGTTTCCGTGGAATCGGTCGTTACACCTTGTCCTTGGTGCAAGCCATGGTGCGGCTGCGAGGTGATCACGAGGTATTGCTCGCGCTTAACGGGTTGTATACCGACACCATCGAGCCCTTACGTGCGGCGTTTATGAATCTGTTGCCGCCGGAAAACATCCGTGTGTGGGATGCCTTGGGACCAGTAGGTGCTCACGATTATAGAAATGATGCGAGGCGTAAAGCATCCGAAATTGTCCGTGAGGCATTCCTATCCGCTTTAGAGCCAGATGTGGTTTTGGTTTAAGCGCTGAACGATGAATATGGTGGTCACGCTATTACTTCAATAAAAGTATTTAATCAATATATAGCTACAGCTGTTATTTTGTATGACCTAATTCCTTATATATACAAAAAACATTACCTCAAAGACCAGAAAGTGGCCCGCTGGTACTTCAACAAGCTCGATCATCTACGACGTGCAGACCTACTGCTCTCTATTTCTGAGTCTTCTGGTCGGGAAGCTATTGAATTTTTGGGCTTCTCAAATGATGATGTAGTTAACATATCTGCAGCATGTGATAACAAATTCCGTCCGCTCTCCGTTAACGATTTAGATTATACGTATCTATCCCAAGTCTATGGTATTACGCGGCCCTTTGTAATGTACGCTGGTGATATAGACGAACGCAAAAACGTCGATGGTCTTTTACGCGCTTATGCCCGTCTTCCTTCCGCATTACGCGAAACCCACTGTATTGTTATGGTTGGGCGTGAACTTGAGAAACAACGTGATCGTTTCATGAGAACTGCCCAAGAAGCAGGGCTACGAAAGGATGAGGTCATTTTTACTGGCTATGTTTCGGATGACGATTTAGTCTCACTTTATAATCTTTGTGCTTTGTTTGTTTTTCCTTCTTGGCACGAGGGTTTTGGGCTCCCCGTGTTGGAGGCGATGGCTTGTGGTAGGGCAGTGATCGCGGCCAACAGTTCCAGCCTGCCGGAAGTGGTGGGGCGAAAGGATGCCTTGTTTACGCCGCGGGATGATACGGCCTTGGCTGAAAAAATGGCTGAAGTGCTGAGTAATCCGCAGTTCCGGCAAGAGTTGGAACGGCATGGGTTGGAGCAGGCCAAAAAATTCTCCTGGGATGCAACCGCCCGCCGCGCTTGGCATGCCTTGGAGGCTTTGCATTCACGTCACCAGGCACGAAAGACACTGTGGGTTTCCCAGCAGCCCACCCGTCGGCCACGTTTGGCTTTTGTCTCACCCTTGCCGCCCGAGCGTAGCAGGATTGCCGATTATTCCGCCGAATTACTGCCCGAACTTGCCCGCCATTACGACATTACGATCATTGCAGCGCAAGATAGGGTTGATGTGCCCTGGGTGCAGGCCAATGTGAGCGTGCGCGACGTGGCGTGGTTGCGCGCGCATGCTCATCGCTTCGATCGCGTGCTCTACCACTTCGGGAATTCGGTATCCCACGCCCACATGTTCGATCTCCTTGCCGA
>JAKIUS010000145.1 GCA_021647445.1 Geopsychrobacter sp.
GCAGGGCCTTGACGACTTCGCCGAGCTCGGCGCGCACCGCCTGAATCGTATCTGCTTGTGTACATGGATCCGCCATTTAAGATGCTCCCCAGAGAGTGACGTATAAAAGGGTGAACTCCATCTCAACAAAACTGTAAAAACCACCTTCACCGGCTTGCTCGATCGTCGCGGAGGACTTAAGCGCTCCGTCGATCCCCTCGACAAGACCGCCAAGGGTCCGGTCCTGATTGATCACCTGCAGAAAGTCTTGCCGCAGTTTCTGCCCCTGGTCGCCGCGCTCGGTGTCGTTGATAAACCCTTCGAGCTTAATATCCAGATGATGGTTTTCTTCGCCGAGCGATGCCGGTGGATCTCCATCGACGCTGTCGGTCACTTCGCCCGGGTAAAGGATGCTGCAGGGCTTTTGTGGCGGCTCGGTCTGGTATTCCAGATTGAGCCAAGCTTTGTTGCCTGCATCGGTGCGGTAGCCGTTGGCAATAAGGATCTGCGCTTGTAACGCCTGCAGTGCAGTAATAATGTCATCGTAACGGCTCATGCTTTCACCAGGGCAACAAGGCTGAATCCAGAATCAGACGGAACGGGTTTGCGCCAGATTTTATAATCAACACCAGCCACCTCTATGCGGTGGGTCTGGTCGTAATTGTCAATGTCAGTGGTCTTGCATTTAAGCGATGGCTTGATGACTAGCTGTTCCATTTCGTTTGGCGATACAAATTCTGTGTTGCGCCGGTAAATTCCCCGGAGCGTGCCGACTTGGCCACCATTCAGCTTTACCGGGCAGGTCACTGCGCCGAAGGCATCGAGCATTCCATCCAGATCGGTGTCGTCGAACATCGGCTGCTCCTAAAAATTGCCCGGCCCCTCAGAGAGAGAGGAGGAAGCCGGGCGATTGCCTATTGGGATTACTTATCCGCGCCTTCAGACTTGAGAGCTCCGGCAGCTTGCTTCTCACGCTTCGACTTCAACGCGACCGGGCAGGACTCAGCCTTTTTGCAAGCGATCAGAAACCCAGCATCAGCCTCGCTGACTTCCTGACCAACGATTAAAACTTCACCCTCGAACGCATCGCGGGACCCGCCAGCAAGGCCGGTGACCACGGTTGAGCGCTTGATATCTATTGCGAAAATCTTCTTTTTATCTGCCTTAGCCATCTATCTAATCCTCCGAATGAAGAGTTGTCTTTGAGAGTATCTTGCTGGCGGGCCGTTGCTGACCCGCCAGCAAGACGATCGGGGCTGATTACTTAATCGCGTCTTTGATCGCCGAGAAAGACTCTGGGCGACGGCAGCAGACATCGACCATCAGGAAGCTGGTCAACTCGACCATGCCCTGCTTCTTAAGGGTGTAGGGGTCAACGATGATCTCGATCACGCCGAACTCACCGATCACCAGGTCGTTCCAGTTGCCGAACAGAATCGCGTTTAGATTAGTCCCGATGCCCTTGGTCAAGGTGTTTGGCACCTGGTTGGTTGCCCCGGCTTTGTAGCCGTTCATTTCACCAAAACCTGTGACACTGCCCTTTTCCCAAACCGGGGTGCCTGTGGTGCCAGAGAACTTTTCGGTAATCTTCAAGCGACCACGAACCCCGGCGTTGGTGAGATAGCCGAGGGACCCGAGATCCGCGTTGTCGATAGCGACTTCGCTTTCCATTGCCACGATGTCGAGATAGGTCGGCAGAGCACCATCAGTACCCAGAGAGACTAGGCCGATGCCGCTGGTGTTGAGGATGCCAAGAGGCTGGTTACTGGCACCGGTACCGGCCAGGGCAGCCAGGTCAACGCCCAGCGCACCGGTGACGCCGAGATCGTTGCGCAGCAAGCCTTCCATGTCGAGGGAGGATTGCTGCAACTGTTGACGGGTGACCGCCATGGTGGCCTGTGCCGATTTTGGCGATAGTGCGACGGTACCAAAGAAAGAGGCCAGATCGGTTTCGCCGACATTGGCACCAGGGTTTTCAGCAACCCAGGCCAGCACGGCCGCAGCGATCTGCTTGGGGAAGGTGACATTTCCGGTTAACCCGGAAAGCACCTGAGCGCCCATAGACCGCACCATCATCTTATTGCGGAGGATATCGACCAGCGGCATCAGTGTGGTATCGACCACCGCACCACCAGAACCGGATGTCAGGGTGTTGGCCGGAGCACGCTGCATGGGGACCTGACCAGGGGCACGCAAAGACAGCGGAACAAAGATACCGCCAGTGCTGCGACCGAGCTGCTTGCCTATTTCGTCAGAGACTTCCATCTCAAGACCGCGAGAATCTTCGTTCTCGCCTAACGCGCAGAGGATGGCATTGCGCAGCGAATATTCGGAATCCTCACGCTCATTCAAATCGACAGCGGCGGGCGCTGGCAGACCGGTCGGATTGACGCGCATCTTACTGAGGATGGCCGCCTGGCAAGCCTCAACGCTGTCGCCATTGTCGACAAACTGGCGGACCAAATCAGTAACACCAGGAACCTGCCGGAAAGCTTCGCCGACCGCCTGAATCTCGCTGATACGGCTGCGCTCTTTTTTGCGCAACGCATCCTCCGCACCACCCGCAGGTGCAGCTGGAGCTATTGGGGCCTGACGCTTCTGGCCCAGCTCGAGATGACGTGGGCAGGTGCAAGCCCCGCCTTCCAGATCACGGCCACAATGGATACATTTTTCCATGGTTCTTTCTCCTTTTTTGGGTTCAACAACAGTTGTGTAAATATCGATTTCGCGGGCCTCGCCATATTCCATAGAGCGACCGACACCGACTGAAACATCTGCAGGGATGGAAACAATGGAGATCTCTAGCGGCTCCCAATCAACCGCCCGCAGAACGTCGGGTTGCCCGTTTTTACCCTCTTCCTCAAGGATGAAACGCTGCACGTCGTAAGCAAAAGAAACGTTGGCGCGGATACCATCCTGAACGTCCTGCCAGATCTCTTGAGCGCGTGTGCTTTTCCCAAAGCGCACCAGAGCACGGCCCATGCGTGTCTGCTCATCGATCCAGGCTTTTTCAATGACGCCGATCTGATCCCGCGAATTATGGTCCATGAGCAGCGGCCCGGCAGAATTGATGCGGTCCATTCGCACCTCGCCGGCACCATGCCCCAGAACCTCAATCCCGAACCAGCGGACAACGTCTCTCGTTTCCGACGAGAAACTGATTTCCATGGTTCGTTCTTCTTCGTTGCTGCTTGCCCGGTCAAACTGAAAAGACCTGACCTGCGGGCCCCTCATCTTGACCTTGCGTTCAAGTTTTCTCAGTTTCGGCATGTCATCCTCCCTCTATGGGTTCAAGCGCTGTCAGCTTGTTGTCGTAGTTGGTGTGCACTTCCATACTGGCCATCATGATTGATGAAACCGCGAACTGCGAAACTTTCACCTGGTCCCCAGTACGGGCGACAGCCTCGAACAGGTCGTCATTGCTCATGCTTTTTTTTGCATAAAAAAACGGCGATGAAAGCGGCAGCCTGTTTTCAACCGCCTCGATATGCTCCGGCTTTTTGGGTACCAGGATGGCGAAGGTGTCGCTGCCGCTGATAGTGCCCAGAACCGCCAGCGGATCGTCGTTGGTCAGCTCAACCTTTTTAAGCCCGACGCGCTGCACCGGCAGGCTGTAGAGAATGGCCTTCATGTCATGGCCGGTCTTTAAATGATCGTAGGTCGGCGGCTGCTCGGGATCCTTGGCCCTTACGCCGAACTTCTTGACATAAAAAAACCGGTAGTACAGCTCGGCACCCTCGGTGGCGGTGATCGCCAGGGCGGCTTCAAACGTTTCTGGCGCTGCGGTCCAGTCGAAACCCTTGAGGCGTTTTTTGTCGCCTGCTGTGTGCGACTTGATGAACGACATCACGGCAAAAGCGGTTTCGTCCTGGATATTTACCTGGTGTGATTTCGGCTTTTTTTTGCCGGGATACAGCGCGATAGTGCCGACATCGCCGAACGGCTCAACAATGCGCTTGTACTTGGGCGCGTTTTCGGCGATTTGTTTGGCAATGCCGAGATCTCCGAAAGCCATCAGGCGTCCCCCTCAATCTCGATTGCCGGGATCTGGGTGGCGGACATGTAAATAGCGTCGCCACCAGTGATTGGGTCCAGCCCGTCCAGCGCACGTCTTTCATTGACCGTCATGTCATCCGGGTATTGTGGTGGTACTGTTTCGTCATCACCGGCCGCGCCAGAACCTTTTTTACCGTTGGCTGGCCCCTTGGCCAGGGCCTGGTCGGGCGGCTCAACGCCGTATTCTTGCTCCAGTTCTTTTTCATGCTGGAGCGTTTCGAGATATTCTTCGTAGTCGTAGCCTTTTTCCTCCAGGGCTCCGGACCGGGTGCCGAAACCGCCCTTGATCTCTTTATCTTTGGCTGTGGCATCCTGGGCCGGGTTGATATAGCCCCAGCGGCGCGGCCGCCAGGTGTCGGCCTGATATTTTTCGAGCTTGGCAAACGGTAGCTTGATTTGGCCCGAGAGCATGCCTGCGACCAGAAACGCGGCATAAATATCCTGGCAGAGCCATTCGACCAGCCAGTTTTGCAAACTCTTGTAGCCGTCGCGGTCTTCGCTGACGCCGTGGCGGATCGATGAGAAATTGACCTCGCTCAGATCATTGCCGAGGCTGCAGTAATTGACACCGAAACCGGAGGAGATAGCGCGCATCATCCGCTTCATGGATGGGTCGTAGTTGCCGGAAGGATGGGTCGGGTCCCATGCCTTAAAGGTGTGGCCGCGTGGCAGCTTTTCGATTGTTCCAGCTTCGGCGGTGGAGACGATTTCAACATCTTCGTTGTCGTCAAGATCTTCCTCATCATCCTCGGCATCTGGGTGAACCTCAATAAAGCCCATCTTGCCGGCGGCGACACCCGAAGCGACTATCTCGTTGGTTTCGTAGATATCGACCTTCTTGAGCCGCGCCATGGCGGCATGGCCCCAGGGGATACCACGCGACTGACGCACAAACTCAGGCGCGTGCAGATGGATGATCTCTTCGGCCAGAATCCGCTCATGCGCCGGGCCGGGTGTCTGGCTATGCATAAGATCACCGGGGTGACGCTTCAAAACCCAATAAGCAACCGGCTTATCCCATTTATTGAACTCGATCCCCATGCGGATACTGTTACCGTCGCGCAGGGTGGTCGAAAGATTTTCGTCGAGCAGATCGGCTTCGATCAGCTGCAGGGCAAAATTGAAAGCGTTGTCGTAGCCGTTGACCTTGCGGATAAGCACCTCGCCATCGCGCGCGCAGTTTTCGAGGGCCAGCCGCTGGATATCGATCCAGGAAAGCTTGCCGGTGACATCGCAGGTGCCGCGCCGCCCCCACTTTTTGAAAGCAAG
>JAKIUS010000146.1 GCA_021647445.1 Geopsychrobacter sp.
GGGGTGGGCTGAAGCTTGAGAAGGGGTTGGACGTCTTCCCGATTGATCCTGCTGGCTGTATTGCCATAGATGTCGGTGCGAGCACCGGTGGTTTTACCGACTGCCTGTTGCAGCGCGGGGCGGTCCTGGTCTATGCCGTAGATGTGGGCTATGGTCAACTTGCCTGGAAATTACGTGAAGATCCACGTGTCGTAAACCTTGAACGCTGCAACATTCGGGATTTAACATCGGCACAGCTTGATCAGCCGCCCTCACTGGCCATCATCGATGCTAGTTTTATCTCCCTCTCCAAGGTTCTTCCGCCAACCCTTGATCTTTTGACTGAAAACGGTTGGGTTATCGCTCTGATAAAACCACAATTCGAAGTCGGGCGCGGGCAGGTTGGCAAGGGGGGGGTGGTGCGGGATGAGCGGCTTCATCTGCAGGTGGTTGATGATATCCGAACCCTGGCTGTCGCCTTGCGCTGTAAGGTGATTGGTGTTGATGAATCGCCGCTTCTTGGTCCCAAGGGGAACCGTGAATTTCTAATCTGCCTACAAAAAGAGGTGCAAAAGTGAATCACGTCTATTTTATCGGTGCGGGACCTGGGGATCCGCAATTATTGACCCTGCAGGGCGCTGCGGCACTTAAAGGGGCAACGCTGGTCTTTGCCCCTGAACCCTTTGAACTGACCTTTGCTTCCTTTCTCGTCGATAAGGAGGTCGTTAGCCCCTTTGATTACGATTTCGATGATCTGATCAATAAGATTCTGGCGCGCCTGCAGACCGCCGATGTCGCATTTTTGATGCCTGGTGATCTTACTTTTTATGCCCCATTTCAGGCGATAATCGATCACTTTGACGAAACAGCAATCGTCCTGGCTGGTGTGGGGACTGCAAATGCGGCTTCTGCCCGTTTAAAACGGACGTTCGATCTGCCTGGTGTCTGCAATCGCGCGGTGATCGTTTCACCAAAGACTTTAGGGGATGAAGAGGGAATGCCCTCCCTTGAGGACCTTGCCGGCAAGGGGGCGTCCTTGTTGATCTATATGAATAATCTGCCTCTTGCTGAATTGTGTGCAACCTTGAAGCGCGGTTATCAGGCGGATGTTCCCCTAACCCTGTTGCATCGACTTGGTTTGCCAGGTGAAGAGATTATCAGTGGCAGCCTCGATACCATCGTTGAGAAAACGGGTGGCCGCGATTTTTTCAACCTGGATGATCCAACCGGTAAACCTGCCTTGACCCTCGTTGTGGTCGGAGAAACCCTGACGGCAAAGATTGATGGTCGTTGGTGGGACTATCGACGGGAGCATATCTGGAAGAAGCGGCAGAAGGGGGCCTGATGCAGATTATTTCGCCTGTCGATTATGCCGAGGAGGCGTCTGCGTTGTTGGCCGCCGGTGCCGACGAACTCTATGGGGGCTATGTTCCGCAGGCCTGGGCACAACGCTTCGGTTCACTGGCATCGATCAACCAACGCACCTTTTCGGGTGCCCAGATTGACAGTTATGCTGCCCTGTGTGTGGTCACCAGCGCTTGTCGGGATGCCGGTAGTGAATTTGCCCTGACCTTAAATAGCCCTTTTTATAATGATGCCCAGTTACCCCTGATTCTCGATTATGTCGCTGAGGCAGAAAAGGCCGGGGTCTCCAGTGTGATCCTTGCCGATCTTGGTCTGCTGCGAATCCTGAGAACCCAGTTTCCCGGTCTGCTCTTTCATGCCAGCACGCTGGCCCATCTGACCAACGCCGGTGCCATCCGTTTTTATCAGCAGCAGGGGATTGGACGAGTGATCTTGCCGCGTCATCTGACCCTGACTGAAATGACAACAATTCGGCAACAGGTCCCTGATCTCCCCTGTGACGCTTTTCTGCTGGTCGGCAAGTGCCCAAACACCGAAGGGCTCTGTTCTTTTCATCATAGCAGCAGCGATAAAATTTGGCCCTGCGAGATTCCATACCATATTGAACCTATCGAAAAGCCTGGCTCAGACCGATTGCAGCAGGTGATGGATCGCCAGGCCGGTTGGGCAAAAAGCAATCGACGACATGGTTGTGGTCTGTGTGCGATCCCCCGATTGTTAGCAGCGGGCTTTGATGGTCTTAAACTCGTCGGACGCGGCGCACCGACGCATCGCAAGCTGATCAATATTCGTACTGCGCGTGAATATTTGAATCTTGCCCACCAAATAAGTGATTTTTCAACATATCGACAAAGAGCTATTGCTTCCCATAAGCGAATTTTCGGAGTATCCTGTAGTCAGAATGTCTGCTATTACCCTGAACTCTTTGAGGATAGTTGATTTCCATAACACCTGATTGAGCCTTATTTTGTGGAATTTGAGGAATTCGGGTAAAGGGGTCAAAAACCGATGTCGACAGATTGTCTTTTTTGTAAAATTGCGCGAGGGGAGATCCCTGCGCCGTTTCTTTATGAGGATGAGCAGGTGGTGGCTTTTCGTGATATTGAACCTCAGGCCCCGCAGCATATTTTAATTATTCCTCGTCAGCATATTCGCACGACCCTCGACCTCAGCTCAGTAGACAATGCGCTGGTCGGGCATATCTACCAGGTTGCGAGTCAATTGGCTCGGCAGCTGGGTTTTGCTGAGGATGGTTTCCGTATTGTAAATAATTGCAATGAATCTGGTGGCCAGGTTGTCTGGCATCTGCATTTTCATCTTCTGGCTGGCCGACAAATGGGCTGGCCGCCCGGATAACTTTTATTGGTCAAACCGCTGGATCATGGATAGTTCGACAGTCTCCTGACAATTAAACTCGCTTGAAAAGTGCCGCTGCCAATGATCACCTACAACGAAAAAACTGTTCATCGCATGACGACCGATATTCTTGAACTCCTAGCGACCCACTATGGCGGTGGCATGTCAGAAGAGCTCTTCGAGGACGGTCTCGATGCAGTGCAGCGGGCCTTAGCGGATGCGCGCAAGTGGCATGATGGCCAAGTCCGTAAGTCTGGTGAACCCTATCTGTTTCACCCCCTGCGTGTTTCACACTTAGCGGCACGTCACTGGATGGATTTCCCCTCGGTCATCGCAGCTTTATTGCATGATGTTGTCGAGGACACCCCGGTCTCCATCGACGATGTGCGCCGCGATTACGGGGATGAAGTTGCCTTGTTGGTTGATGGTTTGACCAAGGTCGAATCCACCGAGTTGAGTCGTGAAGAGACCAAGATGGAAACTTACCGCAAGCAGGTCTTGGCGGCGATTCAGGATGTGCGGGTGCTCTGTCTTAAATTTTGGGACCGGATCGACAACTTAAATACCATCCAAGCGTTGGCGCCGCATAAACAGAAGAGAATTGCGGAAGAGACTCGAGAAATCTATGTCCCTTTGGCCAACCACTTGGGGATGGGCTATGTGGCTTCAACGCTCGATTCCCTCTCCCTCTCTCTACTTTATCCTCGGCGGTGGACCAGCTTTAACCAGCGGATTGAGCAGACCCGAGAAGAGACTGCAAATTTTTTACGTAAGGAACGCGCGCAAATTACCAACGCATGTGAACATCAGAAACTTGGTGCCCTGCTTAAAGACCGTTGGCGGCCTTTCTCTATTCAGGCGGCTCGTCAGTCCGGGCGGGGGTTGGCGACGCTGTACACCCTTGAAGTTCAGGTTCATCGGATTATGGATGCCTATATTTTTCTTGGCATCCTGCACAGCCTCTACCCACCGATCCCTGGTAAGCTCCGCGATCATTTAGTGGTCCCTTCGCATCACGGTTACCAGTCTTTAAAGACCACGGTGCAGGCGGGTAAAGAGCGGATGCGTGTCGAAATCACCACCCGTAAGCTCGCCCGGTTTAACGAGTCGGGCGTATTGGCCCCCGGTTTTGCCTTTCGACGGCGAAATTTTCAGGCGTTGATGAAATCTTTGACCGAAGGAGAATCCGCCTTCGATACCCAATCGTTGATGCTCGCCTCCAAAACTATTCAGACCTACACCCCACGTGGAGAACGACTGGTGCTTCCTGAAGGGAGCAGTGCTCTTGATTTTGCTTTCGATATCCATGAGACGGTTGGTATTCATGCCGTTCGCGCCCGTGTAAATGGACAGACGCGCCTGTTGAAAACTCGTCTTTTAGATGGTGATCAAATTGAAATAGAGACGTCTAAAAAGGCGACTGTCCTGCCTAAGTGGCTCGAATGGGCCGTGACTCCCAAGGCGCGTAATACCATTCGACGTTACTTAAGAAACAAGGTCAAACAGACCTGATGGCTAATCAAAAATTCCGCCCGACTGCGTTGTAGCGCTTTTTCAGGACCTCGACCTACTATGTGTAGGCCTTCACCCCTGAAAAAGCACTACGCCTTGTGGTGCGAAATTTTTGATTAGCCATTCCAAGAGAATTTGCGAGTCCATCTAGCTTGATTTACTGAAAGTTTATTATGCTGCTGCGTTTTTTATCTGTTCTGCTTTTATTGTTGCTTTGTGCCACCCCCTCCTTTGCTGGCATTAATGTTTTCATCTATCACCGCTTTGGTGAAAGCCGTTATCCCTCAACCAATATTTCTGTCGATGTATTTGCCCGCCAGTTAGACTACCTGAAGCGCGAAGGGTACCAAGTGCTGCCCCTTTCACGCATTGCCAGGATCGTCAGAGAAGGTCTGCCCGTACCTGAGAAGACCGTGGGCCTGTGTATTGATGATGCCTTCACCTCGTTTGCTGCCGAGGCTCTTCCTCTGTTACAGAAGTATGGTTTTGCGGCGACGCTGTTTGTTAATAGTGATGCGGTTGGTACTCCGGGTTATCTGGGTTGGACCGAGTTGCGGGATGTTTTAAGCAAGGGGATTGAAATTGGCAACCATACGGCGAGTCATGCCTATCTGGTTGAAATGGACTCAGGAGAGGATTCCATTCAATGGCGGCAGCGCATCCGCGCAGATATAGAACGTTCAAAAAAGGCGCTGCAGGCTCAGCTTGGTGTCGCTCCTGAAATCTTTGCCTATACCTATGGGGAATATTCGCCAGCGGTGATCGATTTAATAAAAGAGTTGGGTTTTAAGGCCGCCTACGCGCAACAATCGGGGGTTATTTACGCTGGTTCTGACCTTTGGGCCCTGCCAAGATTTCCCATGGGGGGCCCCTATGCCACATTGAATGGCTTTATCTCAAAATTGAATATGCGTGCTTTGCGCGTGATTGAGAGTGAACCTGCTGATCCGGTTATTCGCGAAGAGAATACACCGGTGTTAAGGTTGAAACTTGCCGAGGAAGAGCTGGTTTTCGGTCAGATAAACTGCATTGGGCAAGGACAAAACAGTTGCAGGGTCAGAGGGGGGCCAGGCACAACGGA
>JAKIUS010000147.1 GCA_021647445.1 Geopsychrobacter sp.
AGAACCACAATGAGAACCGTTGTCATCCTGCTATTCCTGCTTAGCCTGGTCGCCTGCCAATCACAAAAAGATGAAGAAAAACCGATTGCAGAAATCGACCCGTCGATCCCACAGGAGCAGATCAAAAAGAACGTAACTCCCGCCCCAACAAAACAGATAACTGCCGAATCAACCCCCGCGACTGAAGAGGCGACGATTAAACAACAAACACCCCCGGGTCCACCCATTACGGAAGACTTTCAGGGCAAACCAATGCTCTCACTCTTCCCGCGGGCCGGGGCCTTCCGCCCCGAGCTTGAAGACAAGAAGGGCCTACAATTCTGGCACACCTACATCGATCATCTGATGCGCACCTCCGGCCCATTCAAGACCGACGAGAAGAGCGACAATATCGCCTTCTCCTTCCGCGCGATCAAGGGACTCGATTCTGTCGGGATGTTTTCTCCTCTAGCGGTTAAACCAGAAACCACTTATGAGGTGCGTACTACCTTCAGTTGCGACCTGACCGAAGGTGCCACTGCCGGTCTCGGCCTGCTTGAGTTTGATAAATTTCTGTGGCTCGGTGAGCAATATCCCGAGACCCTGCTCAAAGAGTCGCAGGTCGGCAGTCAGGCAGGCATCACCTTAAAAGGCAAGGTCGAAAACCAGATCAAAACCCTGACCTTCACCACCGGCACAAAAACGACCATGATTCATCTGGTCTTTTTCCGCGATGGCGCCCATGATCGCAATAAGGTCAGCATTGACGACATCAGCATCAAGGAAATTTGATGACGTGCGCGGGTCAAGTCCCCCACCCTTACCACATCTCCTCGACCAGCAGGTTGACCCCCTTCAGCGCCTGGCCATTTCTAATCCGGATCGAACTGTCCGGGCTTCCGGTGTAACGACCGTAGAGTTCGCCCGGTCCCGGTGCGCCGCCCAACTTGTTGCGTGCTGCTAGAAAATAGGTGCCACCCTTGGGAAAACTGAGCAGATATTCGCCCTTGCGATTTGAGGGCTGCGAAACATAAAGCGGCCGGTTGAGCATGGTTTCATCGGGATAAAGAAGTACCCGCACCCCCGCCACCGGTGAGCCTACGGCATTCTGAACAAGGCCACGAATACTGGTTTTACCGAACAGATGATCCGCCTCACGTTCAATTTTTTGCGGTACCTCAACCAGATCAATACCGATATTAAGCACCTGATTCTCTTCAAGAACCAGCGGATTTTCAGCGTAATAACCGAAAAAATCACCGGCACGTAAGGGGCCGGTCATGCCCCCGGACTGGCGTTTGCGCGCCACAATATAATAGGTTCCCGCCCCCAACTGCAGTTCGGCGACGCCCGCCTCATCACTCGGCTGACTCATGCCGAACCCCAGACCCTTTAGCTGAGTATTCAGATCGGGATAAACCATCAGCGTCACAGCCGTAACCGGCCGGCCGGCCGTGGTGGTCTTGGCGACCACCCCCGGCAACGCATCGACAAGGGGCTTCGCCACAAGCGGATGTCTCAGCGGCAGGGCAATGCGCAAATCATCGACCCCCTTGCCGCTGACATTGACCGGATTGCGCCCGTAGAACCCAGAAAACTGATCATTCTGAGCTAAAAAATAATATTCTCCTACGGGCAGATCCATCTTAAAGAGGCCCTGTTTATCCGATGGTACTGACTGAAAAGGGGGGGGGCCGATAAAACTGACCGTCGCCAGGGGCCAGGCGCTAACAACCACTCCGGCAACGCCTTCACCCGCCGCCGCGACCTTACCCGCAACCGGTATCATGCGCGCGCAGGCGATCCCCGCACAGAGGAGAATCAAAAAACAACCTAAGCCAATCCGTTTCAACATCATTTATTCCTAATTTTAAAAAGTTCAATCACAGCAGACGATAATACCATATGTATCCCGCATCAATTTATTGAACCTGCTAATATTTAAGTGCTTTTATCTGGCGCCAAAAGATCATCTGCACTAAAATAACAAATAATTTCACATTTGAGAAAGCCACAAATTTCTCCCTCTCAGATGAAAGCGATAATCATGCCGATTCTCATTCTTATGCTTTTCACATTTTTGATTTCAGGTTGCGATACGCAAGAACATGGAAACAACCAGGTGCAACCCGTTACCACTCAACCACAAACAACCCTCAAGCTGATGCAGCAGAGCATAACCGCCCCACTCTTTGAACTCCCCTCTCAGGCTCCAGAGATCTGGCGACAATACAAGGATCAACAACCGGCACTGGTTCTCTTTTCAGAACATCCATTTTTAACCCCCATTCCCCAAGAACTGAAAAAAACCGTTGCGACGCTACTCGCTCAGGGGACAGCTAAAGATTTCTATCAACACGGCAGCATCCAGCGCTCTCAACCACAACTGCTCCCGCAACAGGTTCTCAGTGCGACACTGACCAACCACTTTTTTTCCGAGGTCATCTGGTATTTCCCCTCAATGCAACCTGCGTCCGAGATCAGTGTCACAAAACTCCGCAAACAAATGACCACGGCTGGCTTCTTAACCAAAGAAGAAGCCACGAAACTACAACAGATCGATGAGGGAGTATTTGAAGGAGAGGTTCAGGGCGTTCCCTTACGAATTATCCATCCTCTTGCCGCGCTTCCTGAGATAGAGCGTCCAATTATCCTGCATGTGGATCTTGGCTATTTCAAGGGTCAATTTAAAAATGAGATCAGCACCCCGGTTTACGATATCCTGCGCGAGACTGCACAACTGCTCAGTGACAGCCGATGGAACACCCTGGCCGTAACCCTGTCAGCATCGACTGAGAATGGCAATTATTCGCTGGCTTCTCGTTTTTTGATGACTGATCTGGCGCTGGCCCTTAAAGACCCTTCGCTCCTCAACGATCAAATGCCCTCAAGTTGGTCGAATCGCAAAGAATATATGTTCAGTCAAAATTTTTTCCAAGAGGCCAAGGCGCAAAAATTAATTAAACTTAGCGCAGCAGACTTCCCCAACGACCCCTCTGTTCAATATGATTTTTACCGGGTATTGATTCAAACTGGCGCGAGCCGGACTGCTTTCGCTCAACTCGACAAGGTCGTCACCATGGGCCCTGCCTATGCTGAAGAATATCTGACCCTGGCAGAAACCGGACAAGAAAAGGGCTGGATCAAGCAAACCTTAAAACTGCTAGATAAAGCGGCGACAATCTATCCGCAAAATCCTTTCATTTTATTACGGAAAGCAGACTTACTGCGCGCACAAAAAAAAGACGCCGAGGCGCGAAAAATTTACAGCCGACTGCAAAAATATAACTGGTCAAAATACTACTACCCAACCATGCCTGACGAGCTGAAAAAGCGCAGGAACTAACGTTCTGATCTATCTTCAATCTGAATCGGTAGAGCTCTTGAAAAAGTCGTCATCCCCTTTAACACGGGAATCCAACAGCAATTCGGTTTAAACAACGTAACTATTCAGCACGATGGGTTCGCGCCCCCCATATCAAGGGACGCATGAACCCCTCTCGGAAGAGGCTGAATAGTCACTAAACAACAACCAATGAAACGACAAAGGCCCGCATCATTTGCTTGAATAATGCGGGCCTTTGTCACTGCTTACTGATCTGGAGCTAACCGGTTCCAACCGCTTGCCTGACTTTCGTTACGGTGACAGTTGCCCATCAATTCGGTTGCAATGGAATTTGTCGCCTTTGGCCCCATGGTGTAGGTCCCTTGCTTTCGAGATCTCATGGTCGTCGACCAACCATTACCACTATTTTTCACCGTTTTATAATCGAGGCAGTTGGTGATCAACAGGGCTGGCAACCCGGAGGCATGCGGGCTATGACACTTGGAACAACTGAAGTCGTGCGCGCGGCCAGAGGACCCGCCATTGGTGCCAATACCTCCGTTGCTATACCAGGTACTGTACTGGCCACCCCGGGAGTGACTGCCTTCGGTTCCACCATACCAGCCGCTATTATCCGGTGGGGCATAACCATTTTCGGCTGGCTTCACATTTTCGATAGAGTTGGATGAAGGCATATAGTCTTTCGGTTTCCAGGTCGGCTGACTGTTATCTCCCCACTGAGACCCGCTGCTGAAACTCACCATCTGGTTCTGCATGCCCATATTCAGTTGTGAAGCACCAGTATTTATACGCCGTGCATCAAACAAGTTAGATTTTTTAGTGCCGGTGCCGCCAATAGTCGAGTTACTGTGACCGTTGGTCCCCACCCAGAGTTTAGAGCCACTGTAGTAATCCATACTGTTAACATTAGTGCCATGACACATGGTGCACAGGCCCGCAGTTCCCGACAGGGTCTTTCCATTCATTGGCCAGCCGCTGTTCTGATCGATGAAGAAACCACCGGTTTGGGTCGACTGCGAGGCAAAGAGGCGCGGCACCGGATTGTCCTGGGGCTGACCGGACCAGACGTTGCCATTATAGTTGTCACCCGATTGCGGAGGCCGTTCCAGGGGATAGGGATTACTCAACCAGGTCCCACGCAGATAGGGTTTACCCGATTTATTATCACTGCTGGCCAGATTCAGATCATGCACATCATGACAGTAACTACAGCGGATATTCCCCGCAGTCTCCATACTGGAGATGCTGATCAGGCCGCTACCGTTGACATTATTTCCGACACTGGAATTCTCGGCACCCGCGTTGACCGAATGAATCGAAGCCACCGGACGATTTGGCAACACATTTCCTGGCGGTTGAAAACTAGCCGTGGTCCAATTCCTTGACGAAATTGTATAGCCATTGAAATCGCCACCTTTCCGCCAATCGGTGGAACCGAGCTGGTGGCAGTTCCAGCAGATTTCGGCCTCAGTGCTCCCTGATGTCGCTGTGCCTCCCAAGGCGATGCCCGTTTCACCATTTGCTGAGTAATTAATGCCGACGGTGGGATTATTGGGAACCTCAACCGTTCCGGCATTGTGGGCTCCATGACATTGCACGCAGGTGTAACCGGTTGCATTTTCTGAGTGACTACCAGCAGAGGTCACCTTGGGCGCACCATTGGAGCCGGTCTCATGACAGCCGTTACAATCACCGCCGCCATACTCATGCAACTGAACAGAGAACCCGGAATCACTTAATTGATGTGCCGTATTATTGGCATGACAAGCCTTGGCACAACCATAGGCACCGGTACCCGCAGCGACATATTCGGCACTCTGATTATTATTGGGGGTAGAAATACCGTTCATCTCAATCTTACCATCCATGTGATAACTGGCCTGATAAGCATCACCACCAGCAGCACTATTATCGATCACCCCAGCCTGGCTCTTGCCATGACAAGTCTGGCAATCGGCGTGAT
>JAKIUS010000148.1 GCA_021647445.1 Geopsychrobacter sp.
GAGCACTAAAGGAACGAGGGAGAGCAGCAAAAACGCCCCCAGAACCTTCTTATGCAGGTTAATTTTAAACATTCACACCGCCTGAATCAAAAACAAGAAAAGGCCGCACCCACAATCACCAGGTACGGCCTCAAGGGCAAATCGGCAGAAAACGCAAATTATTTATTCCGTGCCACCACATAGTCTGCCAGAATACACAGCGCATCGCGAACTTCACCTGCCGGAAAAATTTCGAGTTGCGTCTTGGCCAATTCAACGCGTTCAGCAGCACGCATCCGGGTGTAATCGATGCCATGGTAGGCATCGATTAACGCACAGATCCGCTCAAGATCAACTTCGGTAAGTTCGTCCTCTTCAACGATACGCGCTATTTCAACCCGCTCTGACTCTGCCGCCTTGGCATAGGCTTGAATCAGTGGCAGGGTCATTTTCCCCTCTTGGAGGTCATGACCGCGCTCCTTGCCGAATTCGGCCTGGTCAGCGACATAGTCGAGGGCATCATCCATCAACTGAAAAGCGGTCCCGATCTCGATACCGAATTCACGCAGGGCAGCTTCCTGTTCTGGGGTGGCATCCGCCAGTACGGCACCGACCTGACAGGCGGCGGCAATCAGGATTGCGGTTTTATCGCGAATAACACCAAGATAACGTACCTCATCGACATCAAGATCGGCGGTATTCAACAGTTGTTGAACTTCACCTTCGGCCATTTGCGTGGTGGTATCGGAAAGAAGTTGTAAAATCTTAAAACTTTCACAACCGACCATCACCGAAAAAGATTTGGCAAACAGGTAATCTCCGACCAGAACCGAAGCTTCGTTCCCCCAGACCGCATTGGCCGACCGATTGCCACGCCTCAGTTCTGCACCGTCGACCACATCATCATGCAGCAGGGTCGCACTGTGAATAAACTCGATAACCCCCGCTAATTCAATATGATGTTTACCGCTGTAATCACACAGCCTTGCCGCCAGCAGCAACAACATGGGACGGATTCTTTTCCCCCCACTCGACAAAAGATACTCCCCCACTTGGCCGATCAGCGGCACCTCAGAAGCCAGATTTTTACGAAATCTTGCCTCGACGGCCTGCATGTCTTCCTGAATCAAGTTTGAAACTCGTTCCATCTCAGTTATTTATCCATCTCACAAAGGGTGGGGGAAAGTGTCTGGCGCATTCTAAAAATCTCCTGACTGCTTGTCAAAGACTTTTTCAGCATTCTTTGCAAGTCAACGCCTTTTCAATATCACAGGGGAGGTAAATCCGCATTCTTGCGCCACCGAGTGCAGAATCAAGAGCTTCGATGCTGCCGCCGTGTTCTTCAATCAGTTTGCGGCAGATTGCCAGGCCCAGACCGGTCCCCTTCCCTTTCTCCTTGGTTGAAAAAAAGGGATCGAAAATTGTTTCGCGATGCTCAGCAGTGATCCCCGGCCCATTATCATCGATAAATATCTCAGCCCCCTCTCCGCTGGCGTGTAATTCAACCCGGATCTGCCCCTCTTCATTCATAGCCTGGACAGAATTGAGCAACAGATTGACTAAAACCTGCCGCAAACGATCGACATCACCAATTAGACGGGGCACCTTGCTATCAAGGTCAAGCTGAAAGTCGATGCAACGAAACAATTTTTGCGGTTGCAGGGAAGCCCAGGTCCCTTCGATCAAGGTTTGAAGATCGACCGGCTCCCATTGGCGCGCCCCGGTGCGCGCCAAACCGAGTAACCCCCCGGTTATCCTCTTGCAACGGAGACACTCATCGACAATCGCCTGCACGTCTTCACGCCGTGGATCCTCCACTGAGAAATCTTCCAGCAGCAGTTGAGCATATCCGAGAATGATACCGACCGGATTATCGATCTCGTGCGAAACTCCCGCAGCAACCTGACCGACGGCGGCAAGACGTTCGGCCCGGGTCAGACGTTCGTAGATTCGGTGCAATTCTTCATTGGCACTGGTCAGTTGCTCATTGCGCTGCGTCAATTCCTTGCGACTGGAACCGAGACTGCCAGCCATGTCGTTAAAAGCCCCGGCCAGAACCGTCAACTCATCGGCGCCGCGCATCGGAATGCGTGTCTCAAGTTCGCCGCGCGCTATCGCCCGCGCACCATCGGTCAACTGCTGAATCGGTCGAGTCAGACGTCTTGCCACCAGCGCAGCCAACAACAAAGAGACGATGGCAGCGCCGAATGCTATGGAGAGAAAGGCCTGGTGGATTTCCGCCAACCGCTGGTCAACTGTTCGAAAGGAATAATAGAAGCGGACACTGAGAAGTCGCGACCCCGCCGGACTAAAGGCCGGCACGGCGACATCGAGTACCCTGCGCCCTTTTTGGTCTGCAAGAATCTGGTACTTCAGTTCTTCACGCTCAGTTTCAAACTTTTGATTTGCTGGCAGATCATCATCATTAAAACCGGGGAAAAGATCCGAAATGAAAAGGACACGACCCGAAACTGAATACAGGGAGAAGCGGATAAGGTCGTGGCTGAAGCCGAGCAGATGAACCATCTCCCCCTGTTGTCGCGGTGTCAACTGGGTAAAATCTCCTCGAAAATGTTTTAAAATTTCAGGAGTTGCAAAGCGCGCCGCCGCCAGATGCTGAGCCTGTAAATGGTCTTTCCACAAAAGCGCCTGCCTTTTTTCAAGCAACCCGAAAGTGACCAGCAGCAAGGCCAGCAGGACCCCACTGGTATAAAGAAAAAGTTTTTTTGCCAGGCTCATAGCTTAAAATTTTACCCTATTTATTCAATATGTTACACAAATTATTTCATTTTCAAACAATGAGACACACAGTATACAGTATTTTTTATTTGACAGTTCAGATCTCCGAGCCTAAAATCATCACCGTTCTAGTTAACATTATATGTTTTCTCATTGACATTCACCTGTTTCATTCTACACTTTTTGAATTTATATTATCCCTATTTAAGGGAGACAATAACAAGGAGGTCCAATGGAGACGCCGCAGTATAACACGGAGATCGTCAAGAGCTTCATAACCTGGAGTCTTGTCTGGGGGCTGGTTGCGCTCGTAGTCGGCATGATCATCTCAATTCAGATGACAAACCCTGAACTGAATTTCCCTCCCTACTTTACCTTCGGGCGCCTGCGGCCAATTCATACCAACGCGGGTATCTATGGCTGGGTTGTCGGGGTCATCTTCGCCACCTTCATGTTTATCGTTCAACGACTGTGCAAGGTTCGTATTTGGAGCGATAAACTAGCGACCTTTCAGCTCTATTTTTATAATGTCACGATTATCACTGCGGCGGTCACTCTGCTGTTGGGTTACAACACCACTAAGGAATACCACGAACTTGAATGGCCGGTCGATATCATGGTGGTACTCCTATGGATCACCTTTGCCATCAATATCATCATGACCATCACGAAACGTAAAGATGAGCAGATGTATATTTCGCTCTGGTATATGATGGCGGCCATCGTCGGCGTTGCTATTCTCTATCTGGTCAATGCTGCGGCAGTACCGGTTTCACTTTTCAAATCCTACTCAGCATTCGCTGGAACCAACGATGCCAACGTTGAATGGTGGTTTGGACATAACGCTGTCGCCATGGCCCTGACCGCACCACCGCTGGCCATGTTCTATTATTTTCTGCCCAAAACCACCGGCGTCCCGATCTATAGTCACAAAATCTCGATCATTGCCTTCTGGTCGCTGATCTTCATGTATCTCTGGACCGGTGCCCACCACCTGCTCTGGACCCCGATACCCGACTGGATCCAAACCCTGGCTATGGGGTTTTCGATAATGCTGATCGCGCCCTCCTGGGGTTCGGTGATTAATGGTTATCTCTCCATGAAGGGCCAGTGGCATCAGATGCGCGAGAATTATCTGGTTAAGTTTCTGATTCTGGGTATCACCTTCTATGGACTGCAGACCCTACAGGGTCCGATGCAGGCAATCCGCTCCTTCTCGGCCTTTATCCATTACACCGATTGGGTTCCGGCTCACATCCATATGGGGACCATGGGCTGGGTTTCGATGATCGCTTTTGCTTCAATTTATTACATGGTTCCACGCGTCTACGGCAAGGAAATCTATTCTATCCCACTGGCAAATCTGCACTTCTGGCTGATCTTAATCGGTCAATTAACCTGGTCAATCTCATTGTGGATTGCCGGGGTGATGCAAGCGGGCATGTGGAATGCCATGAACCCAGATGGCAGCCTGACCTACACCTTCATGGAGACAATGGTCGAAATGTATCCCTACTGGTGGGTGCGGACCTTTGGGGGCGCAATCTTCTTAAGTGGCGTGCTGGTCTTTGTCTACAATCTTTTCAAAACAGTCAGACACGGAAAAAACAGCCTCCCTGAAACCGTTATCGCCAAAGGGAGGGCTTAAATTATGTGGGAAAAAAGACCATTTTTACTCCTGATTCTAGCCACTGTGGTTATCATGATCGGTACAACTGTCACCATGATCGTCCCATTTTTATCGATCAATACCGATGAGGACCGGATTGCCAGCGTTAAGCCCTACACCCCTCTGCAGCAGGAAGGGCGCGATATTTACATGCGCGAAGGCTGCAACAATTGTCATACCCAGACGGTGCGCCCTTTGGTTAGCGAGGTTCTGCGTTATGGGGAGTATTCAAAATCGGGAGAATTTGTCTACGATCGCCCCTTCTTATGGGGATCCAAACGCACCGGTCCTGACTTGGCACGCCTCGGTGGAAAGTATCCCGATGCCTGGCACTACAAACATATGGAATCGCCGCGGACCATGATCCCCGGTTCAAATATGCCCGACTACGGCTGGATTAAGCAAAATGCCCTGAATCCACAGATGATCCAACACAAGATGGATGTGCTTGATTTCCCCTATACGGCCAAACAGATTTCAGCACTGGCGGATAAAAATGAGATGGATGCCATTGTCGCCTACCTGCAGAAACTTGGCAGCGATATCCCCTGGCGCAAGGCGGCCCAGACCACCATCGTCGGCGAGTTAAAGAACCCCTTTATTGGCGACCGGGCCGCGATAACCGCAGGCCAAAAACTTTTCGCTAACAACTGCGCACCCTGCCACGGCGACCAACTTGAAGGTGGCATTGGCCCGGAACTGACCGATCTCGATATGGATGATGATGATCTCTATGAAACCATCCATAATGGTATCTCCGATGGTGGGATGCCCGCATTCGGCAGCCTCGGTTCTAATAAGGTTTGGCAGTTGGTCAACTTTCTCAAAGCAAGGGACAATGACTGATGGATTTTGGTGCTCTTCTCTATCTGGGGGT
>JAKIUS010000149.1 GCA_021647445.1 Geopsychrobacter sp.
AGGCTGCAGATCCCCGACACCGGCAGGGGCGTGCTGGCTTCGGGGCGCTCCATCGACAAGGTCGCGACCAAACAGATGTTGCTCTATCACGAATTGCCGACCCCCGGCTTTCAGGTGTTGAAGAATAAACAGCAGGCCGAGCGTTTGCTTAGTGATTGTCGCCATCTGCCGCTGGTCGTAAAGCCCTCGCGCGAGGGGTCGACCATCGGAATCAGTATCGTGCAGAGCCTTGAAGCCCTGCGCCACGGCATCGACACGGCCGCCGCTTTAGATGGCACCGTACTGATCGAGGAATATATCGCCGGAGAAGAATTAACGGTCTCGGTGCTTAACGGCAGCGCCCTGCCGATCATTCAGATTGTCGCGGCAGGTGGATTTTATGATTACCACGCCAAGTATACCGCCGGACAAACCGAGTATCTGCTGCCGGCACCGATCGATGCCGGGGTCTACACCCAGATGCAGCAAGCGGCGGTCGCTGCCTGTGCCGCGCTCGGTTGTCGTGGTGCTGCACGGGTCGATTTTATGCTGCGCGAAAAGGAATTTTACTGTCTTGAAGTCAATACCATCCCAGGGATGACCGAAACCAGCCTGTTGCCCAAGGCTGCGCAGGCCGCCGGTCTTGATTTTGGCACCCTGGTCGTGCAGATTTTGCGCGACGCGGATCTCGATAAGTAGGGTTTATGCGTGACTTGAAAGCCAACAGCAGCGGCACCTTTAGGACCGGCACCAAAAAGGTCAAGGGGAACCGCAGAAAGAAGCAGCAGAAACCGCTGAACTTGCGAAAGTTTCTGCATCGCTCGTTGCGTATTGTGGTGTTCGGCTTTTCGGGTGCCTTGATCGTTGTCGGGGTTGCGCTCTTGTTGCAACTGTTGGTGGCCTCGGATCTCTTTCGTATTGATGAGGTCCGTATTGATGGGGCAGATTATTTGACCAACGCACAAATTCTGGCGTTGTCGGATATCCAGACCGGGGTCAGTACTTTCGCTCTTGATCTTGAACTGATCGGGCGCAAAATTGAAGAGAACCCCTGGATAGCTCATGCGCAGGTGGAACGGATATTTCCGCGGCAGGTCAATATCCACGTTGAAGAGCGGCACCCAGTTGCGATCATCAATCTCGGTTATCTCTATTATCTGGATGGAGAGGGCGAGGTATTCAAGGTTCTTGGACGGGATGACAGCTTCGATTTTCCGGTTATTACCGGTTTCAAGCGTCACCAATTGTTGAGTGAACCCGAAAAGGGACGCGATCAGTTGCGGCGGATTGTCGGTTTGATCGAAAACCTTACGCAACGAGCTAATTTCAACCTCACGCAGGTCTCAGAAATTCACCAGCAGCAGGATGGTGGACTGACGCTCTTCACCTTAAATGGCGGCTGTAAGGTCAAGTTGGGAGTTGGGGAGTTGTCTGAAAAATTAAATCGGCTTGAGCGCATCTACGCACGGCTGAAGCCACGGCTTGAGATGCTGGAATATATCGATCTGAATGTTGCCAAGCGTGTAATTGTCGGAATTGAGCGGCAGCACCGATCCTCAGCCAGCTGAGAGGATTCAGGAGATGTCATGAAAAGCCAGTTAAGGTTTTCGTGGCCACGAATTCGGAAAAGGCGCTTTCCTGAATTCTTTAAAAATACAATGACTTGGGAAACAACTGTTTATTATGGTCGCCCATTCGTGGGTTCCACAGGTTGTTTTCACAAACCTGTAAGGGGGTTCAATCTATGAGTAACAAACGTGAGAGTTTGATTGTCGGTCTCGATATCGGCACCACCAAAATCTGTTGCATTGTCGGCAATATGACCGAAGACGAGTTGGAGATCGTCGGGATCGGCACCAGCCCATCCAAGGGGTTGCGCAAAGGGGTGGTGATCAACATCGAGACGACGGTCGCCGCAATCCAGAAGGCGGTGCGTGAAGCCGAGTTGATGGCCGGTTGTGAGATCAAATCGATCTATGCCGGGATTGCCGGTGGGCATATCAAGGGGGTGAATTCGCAGGGTGTGATTGCGATCAAGAACCGCGAGGTCTCACCCGAAGATCTGACGCGAGTCATCGATGCCGCCAAGGCGATCGCTATTCCGATGGATCGTGAGGTGCTGCACATCCTGCCGCAAGAATTTATCATCGATGATCAAGATGGTATCCGGGAACCCCTCGGCATGAGCGGTGTGCGCTTAGAAGCAAAGGTGCATATCGTCACCGGGGCGGTTGCCAGTGCCCAGAATATTATCAAAAGCTGTAATCGAGCCGGTACTGATGTCGCCGATATTGTGCTGGAGCAGTTGGCTTCAAGTGAAGCGGTCCTCTCTGCGGATGAGAAGGAGCTGGGTGTTGCGCTGATTGACCTTGGCGGCGGAACCTCAGATATTGCCATCTTCTCCGAGGGTGCGATCAAGCATACCTCGGTACTCTCTATCGGTGGCGATCATCTGACCAATGATATTGCCGTCGGTCTGCGGACCCCGATGGCGGAGGCCGATAAGATCAAGCAGGCCTACGGTTGTTGTTTGACTTCGATGGTTAGCAAGGATGAGACCATTGAAGTCCCTTCGGTTGGCGGGCGTGAAGCGCGGGTTTTGCCGCGTCAGTTATTGGCTGAAATTCTCGAGCCACGGGTCGAGGAGATCTTCACCCTGGTGAACCGGGAAATTATCAAGAGCGGTTATGAAGATCGTATCGCCTCGGGCGTGGTGATCACCGGCGGGTCCTCCATTTTGCCAGGAATGCCGGAACTCGCCGAACAGATCTTTAATCTGCCAGTGCGGCGTGGTTTGCCTCAGGGAATCGGCGGCTTAACCGACGTGGTTAATTCACCGATTTATGCCACCGGCGTTGGTCTGGTTAAGTACGGCAGTAAGCATGTGGATAGCCCGCAATTCAAGGTTGGCCAGGATAATGTTTTTGAGAAGGTTGCGCAGCGCATGAAAGAATGGTTCAGCGAATTCTTTTAGCAGAGGGTTTATGAAAAGCCTGAGAAGGTTGTCAAATTTTGTCAGCGATTATTTTTAGCTCAATAAGCTGTTGGTGGGAACGCGGAGTGAACACCGGCCATTTACGAGAGGGAGGCTATTATGCCGAACAACGAGGGAGTTATGTTTCAATTCGAAGAGACCCTGGATCAAGGTGCAAAGATCAAGGTTGTGGGTGTCGGTGGCGGCGGCGGTAATGCCGTCAATACCATGATCCGCAATCAGGTTGAAGGGGTTGAATTTATTACCGCCAATACCGATGCCCAGGCGTTGCGTCGAAGCGAAGCAGCGATGAAAATCCAATTGGGTGGCCAATTGACTAAAGGGCTCGGGGCCGGGGCGAACCCCGAAGTTGGCCGTCAGGCCGCCGAAGAGGATGTCAGTCGCCTCGAAGAGTTGTTCGTCGGTTCAGATATGGTTTTTGTGGCCGCAGGTTTAGGTGGTGGTACCGGTACCGGGGCCGCACCGGTGATTGCGCGCGCCGCAAAGGCGTCTGGTGCCCTGACGGTTGGTGTGGTCACCAAACCCTTCTCACGCGAAGGGAAGCAGCGCATGCTGCGTGCCGAGGAAGGGATCAAGGAGCTGCAGGAGGTCGTCGATTCATTGGTGGTGATTCCCAATGATCGCCTGCTCGGTCTGGCGGGTAAAAATATGAGTATTCTAGACGCCTTTAAACCTGCCGATGACGTTTTGCGTCAGGCGGTTCAGGGCATTTCGGATCTGATTATTACCGAAGGCTTGATCAACGTCGACTTTGCCGATGTGCGCACCGTCATGAGCAATCGTGGCATGGCGATGATGGGTATCGGTATGGCCGAAGGTGAGCGCCGGGCTTTTGAGGCGGCCAACGCCGCGATCAGCAGCCCCTTGCTGGAAGAGGTCGATATCTCAGGTGCCATGGGCGTACTGGTCAATATTTCAGGTTCCGCCAATATGACTATGGAAGAGTTTGAGGAAGCCTCGACCATTATCCATGAGAAGGTCCATGAAGACGCCAACATTATTTTCGGCCTGGTCATCGACGAAAAACTCGGCGACAAGATCAAGATTACCGCGATTGCCACAGGCTTCGGCGATAACTTTAAGGGCAAACGGCCAGGGACCGATGAAATTACCCGTAATGCCGAAGCGATGATGCGTGGCGGCAAAGTCGATTTCGACGTGCCGACGATTATCCGTAACAATCCGAAGGTTCAGCCGCGGATGGCGAGCGCCACACGCGATCTGTTCAGTGATGATGAGCAGTTCGATATTCCGACCTTCTTGCGTAAACGGGTCGATTGAAAAGTCAGTATCTCGTTGCTCTACTATTAGCTTTATGGTGCAATCCTTTGCCGTCAGGGTTATCCCCTGTGCAGCGTGATAGCCGATTTGCGCCTGGCCGTCCCCGTGTTGCCCGGGTTCTCTTTGTCGAGCAGAACCTGTGAGGACGAATGTCTAAAGTTTCATTGTGATGCTGTGCCGGAACTCCGCCCGGCCGATGTACAGCGGTTCTGTACATTCAATTGCCACCCTCTGACGACTCCCTCGTCAACGGGGACCACCGGTGTGGTCCCCTTTTTTTATACTGTCTCTGAACCAGTTTCTGCAGACATGGCTCTGTGTGCTGCTGGGATCTGGCCTTTTGCCAGGACGAGACCGAACTTGCTGACTGCTGTTTGAAGGGGTTGCCGTTTATGATCGGTTATCCTGTGCAGGAGACGAACCTGTATTTGGCGGCAGGAGTATTGTCCCGAAAAAAGCAGCTGGTTCCTCATTTGTTGAAAATATTCAAAGATTGATGCTCGAGGGTCTGCAGCTGGCAGTGATACCTTGAGTACGCCAGCATAGAGCAACTTCAGCAACTGTTACGTTGGCAAACATTTAACCATTGTAAATCAACAGGTTAGAAGTTAGAAATGCTGACAGTTTTTTTACGCATTCCACCCCGCTATTTTTGATGCCGAACGGTCCGATAGGTAGGTAGCGGATCATTCGGCTTCACGGCTTTTTCACCTGCGTTCTGCCAGCATTTTCTGCAGGGGGGTTGGCAAGCGACTGCGCAGGCTGCTTGTAATTTGTTCTTCGTTTTTTTGCCAGAGAATTCCCAGGGCGATAATCCCCAGACCGATGCCTGACAGGGCCAGAGGAAAGAAGAGGCTGTTCCTGAAAACGCTGTAGGCCAGGTGCCCGAGGTACCCGGCGATACCGATCCCGCCAAAAACGGCAAACACCCGACGTGAAAGAATGGCGCCGCAACCGATCATCGCCAGATTGATACCGCAATAGATCAG
>JAKIUS010000150.1 GCA_021647445.1 Geopsychrobacter sp.
ATTATTGCGCCGAGTTAAACACGGAAAGCGTTGGTTGTTAGACCCTATCACTGCTTTTGAAGCTTATCAACGTCGTGAAATATAGCTCAATATTCGACCCCGCAGACGATATCTTGATGCAGAAAGCCGCGAATATCGATACGCGATTGTCTCTGCTGACGGATGCGTAGCAGGATGGATTGTTTTTGCAATATACGTAGGAGCCCCTATGGCCTAGGTGAATACGGGAACTGTTCCTATTGACTCTATCTACAAAAGAAGGGGCATCCTCTTACCCTCCAGTCGCAAAAAAGGTCCGCCCGGAATACTCCCGGGCGGACCTTTTTTATCCTACAAACCCTAGGGTTACCAGTTTTCCCCCAGCAGTTCAAAATGTGCCTGTGGATGGATACAGGCCGGGCAGAGTTCTGGGGCGCTGTTGCCGCTGTGCAGAAATCCGCAATTACGGCAACGCCAGGTAACGGTCTCTTCGCGGGTAAACACCCGGCCGGTTTCGATATTGGCGAGCAGGTCACGGTAGCGTTTTTCATGCTGTTTCTCGGCGACGGAGATCATCTCCCAGGCCGCAGCAACCTCAGCAAAGCCCTCTTTACGTGCCACTGCGGCAAACGCCGGATAAAGTTCTGTATGTTCCTCTTGCTCCCCGGTTGCGGCGGCCAGCAGATTTTCTGCGGTACTGCCCATCTTTCCTGCCGGATAGGTCGCGGTGATCTCCAGATCTCCCCCTTCGAGAAACTTGAAAAAACGCTTGGCGTGTTCCTTCTCCTGATTGGCTGTCTCTTCAAAGATGTCGGCGACCTGTACGTAGCCCTCTTTTTTTGCAATGCTGGCAAAATAGGTATAGCGGGTCCGCGCCTGACTCTCGCCGGCGAAGGACTTCAATAGATTTTTTTCGGTTTCGGTTCCTTTAATACTGTTCATCGGATCTTCCTCCCTTGTGTTGCTTGTTTATGACCTGCCAGCCGGCAGGTTCGATTAGTGACGGCCTTGAATCCTCTATTTTTATGCGATTTCAATCTCCATCGCGGCAGCCACACCCTGGCCATATTTGGGATCGGCTTGCAGACAGTTTTCAATATGACGTCGCTTGATCTCGCTGGGGGCATCGCCCATGGCGCGGGCGGTATTGCCGAACAAAACCTGTTGCTGTTCGGCGCTCATCAACCGAAACAGATTTCCGGCCTGCTCATAGTAGTCATCATCTTCACGATGATTCCAATGATCGGCGGCCCCTTCGAGATTCTGCGGCGGCTCGGCGAAATCGGGCTGTTCCTGCCACTCCTCGTAGCTGTTAGGCTCATAACCTAAGGTCCTGCCATGATTGCCGTCAACGCGCATGGCGCCGTCACGGTGAAAGCTGTGAAAAGGGCAACGGGAAGCGTTGACCGGGATCTGCTGATGATTGACGCCGAGCCGATAACGTTGGGCATCGCCGTAGGCGAATAGCCGCCCCTGCAACATCTTGTCGGGGGAGAAACCGATCCCCGGAACAATATTCGCCGGGTTGAATGCGGCCTGCTCGACATCGGCGAAATAGTTCTCTGGGTTCCGGTTCAGTTCTAGGATCCCGACATCGATCATCGGATAATCCTTGTGCGTCCAGATTTTGGTTAAATCAAAGGGATTGAAGGGGCAGTTGGCGGCCCCTTGTTCCGACATGATCTGAATTTGCAGTTTCCAGCGTGGGAAATCGCCTGCTTCGATGCTATCGTAAAGATCCCGCTGATGACTCTCGCGATCCTTGCCGACCAGAACTTCAGCTTCAGCATCGGTCAGACACTTGATCCCCTGCTCGGTTTTGAAGTGAAACTTGACCCAGTGCCGCTCTCCGGTAGCGTTGAGTAGACTAAAGGTATGGCTGCCATAGCCGTTCATGTGCCGATACGACAACGGGATACCCCGCTCGCTCATGGTGATGGTTATCTGATGCAGAGCCTCCGGCAGCAGCGTCCAGAAATCCCAATTATTTTGGCCGCTGCGCAAATTGGTGCGCGGATCACGTTTGACCGCATGGTTGAGGTCGGGAAACTTGAGTGGATCTTTCAGAAAAAAGACCGGGGTGTTATTGCCGACCAAGTCCCAGTTTCCCTCCTCAGTGTAAAACTTCATGGCAAAACCACGGATATCGCGCTCGGCGTCAGCCGCGCCCCGCTCTCCGGCAACAGTGGAAAAGCGTACAAACAGTTCAGTCTGCTTACCGATTGTAGAAAAGATCTTTGCCTTGGTGTACTTGCTGATGTCGTGGGTGACGGTAAAGGTTCCAAAAGCACCGGAGCCCTTGGCATGCATGCGTCGCTCGGGGATTACTTCCCGATCAAAGCTGGCCAGCTTCTCCAGAAACCAGACATCCTGCAGCAATTGCGGCCCACGGGGTCCAGCGGTCATGACGTTCTGATTATCGACAACCGGGGCACCTGCATTGTTGGTCAGTCTTTTCTTCATCGTTTCCTCTCCTGTTCTGTGTTGAGTACAAATGCTGATCTTTGTTGACTTGACACAGCAGACTTAAGTAATAACGCAACAAGTCCTGACTGCAACCGATGGAGCAGAATAAGTATTGGTCCTATCTAGTAATTATTCTTAGGTTAACCACAAAAAAATATTTCAGCTTAACCCGCTGATGACTTCATACACTTATGACAGGTTCCATATACAACAACATTCTTCCGCTCAATCCGACCCCAGCTGTGCACCTCCTCCGGGAGCACGGCCTCGTCAATAAACTGCCAGTGAAAGTCGATGATCTCCTTACAGTTACGACAGGTCAGGTGATGGTGCAACAGCTGCGCGACCTCAAAACGAGCCTGACTTTCCACCGTTTGAACTTTATGGATCAAGCCATGGCCGGCAAAAGTACCGAGGGTCCGATAGACCGTATCGAGCGAGAGGGTCGGCATCCCTTTGACCAGGCGCTGATGAAGGGTTTCCGCCGAGGGGTGATCCGCCGCCTTGGCCAGCTCGCGAAAAATCTCCAACCGCTGGGGAGTCAAGCGCAGCCCTGCCTTGCGACAGGCGTCTTCAAAAGCGCTTAATTGTTGTTTGAGCGTATGTTCCATGAGGTATCACCATAAGAATTATTCCTAGGTACGAAACTATATCGATTACCTGTGGGATGTCAAGGGGGAGGGGGAACTTCAACTCAAGGGCCCCAGGGAACGTTGTTGAGTTGAGCAACTTAATGACAAGAAACCTGACCTACTCCACGGTCACGCTTTTCGCCAGGTTACGCGGCTGATCGACATCAGTCCCCTTGTACACGGCAACATGGTAGGCGAGCAGCTGCATCGGGATTGAGGTCAGGATCGGCATCAGATCATCGTCGGCCTCAGGCAGACAGAAGAGACTTTCGCAGTGCGAGGCCAGCGCCTCTCCGCGACCGCTGGTGACAATAATCACCCGCCCACCACGCGAGCGGACCTCCTCCATGTTGGAGACGACCTTGTCAAAGGTCGCATTGTCGGGCACGATCACCACCACCGGCAACTGCTCATCGATCAGAGCGATGGGGCCATGTTTCATTTCACCCGCCGGATAACCCTCAGCATGAATGTACGAGATCTCTTTGAGCTTGAGTGCGCCTTCGAGGGCAATCGGATACTGGTTGCCACGCCCCAGATAGAGAAAATCCCGGGCCGAGCTTAGATCACGGGCGATTTTTTCGATTTCGGCGTCGAGTTCAAGACTCTTTTCAAGCAGACGCGGCAGGGTCAGCAAGTCCAGCACCTTCTGGCGACAATCTTCGGCACTCAGGATATTACGTACCCGTCCCAGACGCAGTGAAAACAGCAGCAATGCCACCAGTTGCGTGGTAAAGGCCTTGGTCGAAGCGACACCGATTTCTGGCCCGGCATGGGTATAGATCACCCCATCGCTTTCACGCGCGATGGACGAATCGACCACGTTGCAGATACAGAGTGCCTTGCCCCCTTTGCTGCGCGCTTCGCGCAAGGCGGCCAGAGTATCGGCAGTCTCGCCGCTCTGGCTGATCAGCAAGCAGAGGGTCTTGTCGTTGACAAGCGGATCGCGGTAGCGGAACTCGCTGGCGATATCGACCTCAACCGGGATGCGACAGAGCTTTTCCAGATAGAATTTACCGACCAGCGCCGCATGCCAACTGGTACCGCAGGCGATGATGGTGACCTTTTCAAACTTTGCCAGCTGCTGGTCGTTGAGCCTGATGTCTTCGAGATAGATATCCCCTTCATCCTCACGCAGACGTCCGGCAATGGTATCGGCGATGGCCCGCGGCTGCTCGTAGATCTCCTTGAGCATGAAGTGCTTGTAGCCGCCTTTTTCCGCCATCAGCGGACTCCAGGTTATAGTCTTCTCCTCTTTTTCGAGGGTTTTGCCCGCCAGATCGCAGAAACGCAAACCCTGTGGGGTAAAGACCACCATCTCGCCATCTTCGAGAAAGATCATCTGCCGGGTGTGCGCGAGCATCGCCGGGATATCGGAGGCGACAAAATATTCGTCTTCCCCGCGGCCCACAACCAACGGCGAGCCTTGCTTGGCTGCGATCAGACAATCAGGCTCCGCCTCACAGAGGACCGCGATGGCATAGGCCCCTTTGACTTCATTCAGGGCGAGGCGAACCGCAGTTTCAAGACCCTGACCCGCCTTGTAATGTTCATCGATTAAGTGGGAAATAATTTCGGTGTCGGTTTCAGACGCAAATTTATGTCCTTTTTGTCCCAGTATTTTTTTCAGCTCCAGATAGTTTTCAATAATGCCATTGTGCACCACGACAATCGGCCCTGCCTTGTGCGGATGGGCATTAATTTCCGTCGGACGCCCGTGGGTCGCCCATCGGGTATGCCCGATGCCGCGACTGCCTGTCAACGGCTCATCCTTCAAGCGCTCTTCGAGATTTATCAGCTTCCCTTCGGCCCGCGCCATGCGGATGCCGCCGCTGTTAATCGTTGCGATACCGGCGGAGTCGTAACCGCGATATTCAAGTTTACGCAGACCATCCAGCACAATCGGCGAGGCCTCGGCTTTTCCCAGGTATCCTACAATTCCACACATAATGTTTGTTCTCTTCCCCTCAAGGTGTTTGATTGATTAAATCAAAGACAATATTTCATTTATCAAAAGGCTGAAGCGTTAGGATTTCTTGTGCAAGGGGTGTTTTTTACGCCAACCCTCTACCACTTTCTGTTGGGTCCGTGACAGGGCCAGAGAATCGGCCGGGACATCCTTGGTGATGGTTGATCCGGCGGCGATCAGGCTGTTACGCCCGATC
>JAKIUS010000151.1 GCA_021647445.1 Geopsychrobacter sp.
TTGTCTTTCACGAAAAAGAAGGCCGCCGCCATGTTCAGTGCGTATGGTCGCGAATTGAGGTGGAAAAAATGAAGGCAATCAATCTACCTCACTTCAAATTGAAGCTGTGGGATGTTTCTGATGAGCAGATCAAGAGAATTGAAGAGACCGGTTTGGTTAAGAAGCGATTGACCCTCTATTCTCCTTATAATGGCATCGTCTCGATGAAGATGGTTAACGAGGGGATGCATATTAAACCGGGGATGCCCCTGATGGAGATCTCCGATATCTCCAAGGTCTGGGTTTATGCAGACCTCTATGAATATGAATTGCCCTGGGTCAAGCTTGGCCAGCAAGCCAGTGTCCAGTTGCCCTACGCGGGCAGCAAGCTGTTGCTGGCCAAGGTCAGCTATATCTATCCCTACGTTGAGGCCAAGACGCGAACTGTTAAAGCGCGGCTGGTCTTTGATAACCCCGGATTTGATTTGCGCCCCGACATGTATGTCACCGTTCGCTTAGAAGCGGAGTCCGTGGTTAATGCTCTGGTGATTCCGGTGGAGGCGGTCCTCCATTCTGGAGAGAAAAAGACGGTTTTTGTCGCCCTGGAGGGAGGAAAATTCGAACCACGGGAAGTTGAAACCGGGTTGCAGGATGGCGATGGCCAACTGCAAATTTTAACGGGCTTAAAAGAGGGCGAAAATGTGGTGATCTCGGCTCAATTTATGCTCGATTCTGAGAGTAAACTGCGTGAAGCGATTCAAAAGATGCTCGATAAGCGTAAGCAAGAGGCTGGTGACGATGAATCGGCTCAGGGGGAGGATTCATCGTCGGCCGATTCTCTGTTTGATGATGAACCGAAAGAATCGTTAGAAAAACTGTTTGATTGATATAGGCGCTCGGCAGTTCTGAGCCCCGTTTTTGATCCTGAATGTGAAAATATAAAGGCGTAACGATGCTAGAAAACCTTATTGAATGGTCGATCAAAAATAAGTTCATGGTGGTCTTAATGACCTTCTTCGTGGTCATTGGCGGCATGTATGCCATGAGTAAAACTCCCCTGGACGCTATTCCTGATCTTTCGGATGTTCAGGTCATTGTCTTTACGGAATTCCCGGGGCAGGCCCCTGAGGTGGTTGAAGACCAGGTGACCTATCCGCTGACCACCCAGATGCTGGCGGTACCCAAGGCCAAGGTCGTTCGTGGCTACTCCTTTTTCGGCTTCTCCTTCGTCTATATTATTTTTGAAGATGGTACCGATCTCTACTGGGCTCGTTCGCGGGTGCTTGAGTATCTGAACTATGCGGCTGGGAAATTACCCAAAGGAGTGACGCCGAGCTTAGGACCGGATGCGACAGGGGTTGGCTGGGTTTATGAGTATGTCCTTGAGAGCGATAATCACGATCTTCAACAGTTACGTTCGATTCAGGATTGGTTCTTGCGTTATGAGCTGACCGCTGTTGACGGGGTCTCTGAAGTTGCCTCCATTGGTGGTTATGTCAAACAGTATCAGGTTGAGATCGATCCCGATCGTCTGCTGGCCTATCATCTGACGATTCCGAAGATCAAGCATGCGATTCAACGCAGCAACAACGATGTCGGCGGTCGTCTGGTCGAGATGGCCGAGACTGAATTCATGGTCCGTGGGCTCGGGTATATCAAGTCGATTTCTGATATCGAACAGATAGTGGTTGGTACCGACAAGCTTGGTACGCCTATCTTGATCCGCGATCTGGCCCAGGTGCATATTGGGCCAGAGTTGCGGCGCGGCGTGGCAGAGCTTGATGGTTTGGGTGAGGTGGCGGGCGGCGTTGTCATCATGCGCTTTGGTGGCAACGCGCTTAAGACCATTGAAAACGTTAAGAAAAAACTTGAAGAATTGCAGGCCGGTCTGCCCGAAGGGGTTACGATCAAGGCGGTTTATGATCGCAGCGGCCTGATCGAACGGGCGGTCGACAATCTGACCGAGAAGCTGATCGAAGAGAGTATCGTCGTGGCGGCGGTTACGGCACTCTTTCTGTTCCACCTGCCGAGTGCTTTTGTCGCCATCTTGACCCTGCCTATCGCGATTCTGATCGCCTTCATGGTTATGTATGCGCAGGGGATCAATGCCAATATCATGAGTCTCGGGGGGATCGCCATCGCCATCGGGGCCATGATCGATTCTGCAATCATCATGATCGAAAACGCCCACAAACATTTGGAGCATAAACAGCCAGGCGACACCCATTGGGGGATTATCCTCAAGGCCTCCAAAGAGGTCGGACCCTCGCTCTTCTATTCGCTGTTGGTCATCACTGTTTCGTTCTTCCCTGTATTTACCCTGGGAGAGCAGTCGGGCCGTCTGTTTAAACCGCTGGCTTACACCAAGACCTACTCGATGGCTGCCGGAGCCTTGTTGTCGGTCACCTTGGTTCCGGTTTTGATGGGTTGGTTTATCCGGGGCAAGATACCTGAGGAACATAAAAATCCGATCAACCGTTTTCTGTTCTGGGTCTATAACCCAGTGGTCGATTTTGTGCTGAAGTGGCGCAAGTCGGTCCTGTTGGTGGCGTTGCTGTTAACCATTTCCATTATTGTGCCACTGAAGCAGATGGGCAGTGAATTTATGCCGCCGCTCTACGAGGGCGATCTGCTCTATATGCCGACTACCCTGCCCGGTATCTCGGTGACCAAGGCCAAGGAGCTGATGCAGCAGACCGACCGGATTATTAAGCAGTTTCCCGAGGTTCATCATGTCTTCGGCAAGGTTGGCCGGGCTGAAACTGCGACCGATCCGGCCCCGTTGTCGATGATGGAGACCACCATCATGCTCAAGCCGGAGGAGGAGTGGCGCAAGGTTGATGTCGAGCGCTTCTATAGGGATTGGCCTGATTGGGTGAAACCGCCTTTGCGTTGGATCTGGCCGGAGCAAGCGACCATTACCGTCGATCAACTTATCAAGAAGTTCGATGATGAAATTAAGTTTCCTGGTGTCACCAACGCCTGGACCATGCCGATCAAGACCCGTATCGATATGCTTTCGACCGGGATCAAGACCCCGGTTGGAATCAAGGTCATGGGCGATGATTTGAATGTGCTGTCGGATATCGGTCAGCAGATCGAAGCGGTGGTCGGTGAGGTTCCCGGTACGCTCAGTGTCTATTCTGAGCGGGTGGTTGGCGGGAACTATCTCGATTTTGAAATCGATCGTTCAGCTATTGCCCGTTATGGTCTGACCGTGGGGGATGTGCAGGACACTATTCAGTCGGCCATCGGTGGGATGAACGTTTCCCAGACCGTTGAGGGTCTGGAACGTTATCCGATCAATATTCGTTATGCGCGTGATTATCGTAATGATTTGCAGGCCTTGAACCGGGTTTTGATTCCGATTCCAGGTGGTAAGCATATCCCCATTTCACAGGTCGCTGAGATCAAAATTCGCAAGGGGCCACCGAGTATCAAGAGTGAGAATGCTCGTCGTACCGCCTGGATCTATGTCGATCTGGAGGGGATCGATGTCGGCACCTATGTGACAAATGCCCAGAAGGTGGTCCGCGAAAAGGTGAAATTACCACCGGGCTATAGCATCATGTGGAGTGGCCAGTTTGAATATATGGAGGCGGCTGCGGCACGGCTTAAGGTGGTTATCCCGCTGACTCTGCTGATTATCTTTGTCATTATCTATATCAACACCAAATCGGTCATTAAGACCGGTATTATCTTTGTTGCCTTGCCATTGTCGCTGGTCGGTTGTTTCTGGTTCCTTTGGTTCCTGGATTACAATATGTCGATTGCGGTCTGGGTCGGGATTATTGCGCTGGCCGGGATATCTGCCGAAACCGGGGTGATCATGCTCCTCTATTTGGAGCTGGCCTATAAACTTTGGCGTGATCAAGGGCGGATGAACAGTCGTGGAGACCTGGTGCAGGCGATTCATCATGGTGCAGTTAAGCGGATTCGACCCAAAATCATGACCATTACCGTTATTATCGCTGGCTTGGTGCCCATTATGTGGAGTCATGGTGCCGGGGCCGATGTTATGAAACGGATTGCAGCTCCGATGATCGGGGGCGTGGTGACCTCTGGGGTTATGGAGTTGATGGTCTTCCCGGTTATTTACTTCCTTTGGCGTAGTATCGGTCTCAAGAATGACCTGACTCCGACTTCGACGACCGAATTGAACGAGGCGACAACCTTTATTGAAAAACCAATACTGAAGACCCAGGAATATAGTTGGGAAAACGAGAAGGACCCTACGGATTCCCAGATTTGAAAACAAAAGACCACCAACGGACTGATGGTCAGTCCCTAACGACAAGACCGAGGAGAAAAAAGCATGAAAAAATTGTTGATTCTGGCACTTTTGGCCCTTCTGGTTCCCGCATCTGCCATGGCGATGAAAGGGATGGAACATAAGAAAGAGGGCATGAAAATGGGCCAAGAAGGCATGAAGATGGGCCAAGAGGGCATGAAAAAAGGCATGAAGATGGACCATGGTGGCATGGGGATGGATGGCGTGATCCTGCTGCAAGATGATGTGGTTGATGGTGTCAAGGCTGCCGCGCATCTAATGGACGGTAAAAAGGGCAAGATGCTGATGCTGATGTTCACCGATGTAGAGAGTGGTTCCATGATCTCCAAAGGGCGTGTCGCGGTTAAGGTCGAGGACCCCAATGAGAAGATCGGTGAGGCGCAGAAGATGAAGAAAAGCAAGGGGATGTTCGGTGCCCCTGTCAAGTTGGATAAGAAGGGTGAATATCACTTCAAGGTCGGGACCAAACTGGCCGATGGTGAGAAGCGCAGCTTTCACTTTCATTACGAAAACAAGTAGTCCCCTGACGGGGGCGCGGTTATCCGCGTCCCCGTTGATCTTTTTTGCCTGATATTCCAACATCTAATTCGTTTGCCCTCTATCTCTTTATCACGCGATCAGGAGTTGTTTCATGTCACGACATCGTTCAGTCATTGTCCCTGTGTCACGAACTGTGGTGCTCGGTATTGCGGTCTTGATGGGGATGGTCATGTTGACTCTCCCGCAAGTGGCTCGGGCGAAAATGGCTGCGCAGGAACATAAAAGTCATCATCCTGGTGCCGCAGAATCTGACGTTGCGGCGCCGAGTGGTTCCGGGATGGGGATGGGGGCGGAGGGGGGGAAGTCTTCTGGTATGGGGGGACAGAAGGCAGGGGGGATGGGAAAAGGGATGAAAGGGATGAGAGGGATGATGCAGGCGATGGCGCGTCCCAAATCGACGGAACTTTTCCCCCTGTTGAT
>JAKIUS010000152.1 GCA_021647445.1 Geopsychrobacter sp.
GAAAATCACAACTGGCCACCGCCCATCCCCGAATCCCCCCCGCAACAGGATAATATCCTGGGGACAGTTTCAGTCCTGCTGCTGATTGCCTGCTTCTATACTCTTACCCTGCTGCCTGTTGATCTGTTTGGCCACCATCCTGTCGACTGGGTTGACCTTGGCAATGCCTATGTTAAAAAGATTCTTCAGGGAGAATGGTGGCGATTGTTGACTTCGCTGACCCTGCACGCTGACTGGCTGCACCTGTTAGGAAACATGATTATTGGTGCCCTGTTCATCGTGCAGCTCTGTCGGGATCTGGGGACCGGTCTGGGCTGGAGTCTGCTGCTGGCAACCGGCGTACTCGGCAACCTGTGCAACGCCTTGCTGCAATCCGCCGAACACCGTGCGGTCGGGTCATCAACGGCGGTCTTCGGGGCCGTCGGACTTTTGGCGGCGATCGGGCTGGTCCGCTATCGGCACAACCTGCGTAAACGCTGGCCGCTGCCGATTGCGGCGGCCCTCGGCCTGTTAGCCCTGCTCGGCAGTTCCGGCGAACGCACCGACATAGGTGCCCATCTGTTCGGTTTTGGCAGTGGCATCGGACTGGGACTCGTGGCAGAATACCTGATGATATGTTACGGCCGTCCCGGCACCAGACTCAACCATCTGCTCGGCCTCTGCTGCATCACATTGGTTCTCAGCGCCTGGTGGGTGGCGCTCGCCTAAAGACAAAAAACTGAACCTATCTGTGCTAGAGTCAACAGATCAAACACCTCTACTTGAGAACATTATGAAAAATAAGCTGATCCGCCTGGCAGAACTTATCCAAGAGGGCTTTCCCGAAAACATCAAGGCCGCGTTCCGTTCTACTGATAAATCATCGCTTAAAGCGCGACTCGCCATCACCAGCGACGCCATAAGTTTTCATCAGCGGCACTCAGAAACCCTCTGGCTTGAAGCAGGTAAAAAACGCAGCCCGGCCGAACGTCGCGCCGCCGCAAAATCAGAACTCGCCGGCTTTCTGTTCGCCTACCTGACCGGTGACGCCAAGGAGTCTGCGCAGAGCGCGATTGAGGCGTTGCATACCCTGGGACGACAGGGCGAAATTGAACTGATTAGCTCCCTCGTCAAACGTTGATCGGCATAGCCAACCCCTGCATATTTACATCATGTAGCCTTTTCTGAAAACCGAACCCGTAGATTGTCGATGAACAACCCTGCAGACTTAAATCCTGATCAACGTGTGGCAAAGATGCGTCAAGAAGAGCAGCAACGCCAAGCGGGCTATCGCGAACAGGCGCTCAAGCTCTTTCCCCACGTTTGCGCACGCTGCAGCCGCGAACATGATGGAAAAAAACTGCGCGAACTGACTGTGCATCATAAAGATCACAATCACGACAATAACCCACCCGATGGCAGCAACTGGGTGCTGCTCTGCCTCTACTGTCATGATCAGGAGCACAGTCTCAGCCTGCGCGAAGACCAGGGGCCGGACGAACCAGGCGAACGCCAGAGTGGGCCAAGCCTCGCGCATTCACCCTTCGCCGCCTTAGCAGAACGGCTGAAACAACCGAAGTAACTCAGCACGAACTGAACTGCTTGAAGAAACGGCAAGGTTAATGCTACAAGCGATCAACACAATCAACACAATCAAGACCATTCAGCCAGAGACCTGCCCGGAACCTTCTGCTCCCGACAAACCCTGCTGAAACGCTGACTCATAAGGATCAACAACCATGAATAACTGCCCCTGCGGAAGTGGCAACGACTACGCCGCCTGCTGTGAACCGATTATTACCAACCAAAAACCCGCCGCAACGGCAGAGCAGCTCATGCGGGCTCGCTATACGGCACACGAAAAGCTCGCGATCGATTTTCTGTTTGAGAGTACCCACCCTGATCACCGCAAGGGCTACGACCACGAGGGAACCCGCACCTGGGCTAAAAATTCTGAATGGCTGGGCCTGGAAATTGTTGAAACCACCGATGGCGGCCCACAGGATACAACAGGTGACGTGACCTTCATCGCCCGCTTCCGCGAGAAAAAAGGCCTGCGCAGCCATCATGAACGCGGTCAGTTTATCCAACAGAAGGGGCGTTGGTTCTTCACCCAGGGTGAGATGATCAAAGGTCAACCGGTCAGCGTCAACAAGATCGGTCGCAACGATCCCTGTCATTGCGGCAGCGGCCTTAAATACAAAAAATGCTGCGGGAACTGAACACCTATGCACTGAAATTGCACAGGTTCGAAGGGGACTGAAAGTCCCTTAAAATCAAAAACCAAGATCGTCATCCTCGCGAATGCGGGGATCCACGCCACATAAAACCACTGGATTCCCGCCTTCGCGGGAATGACGAAATATGAGTAGCACCTGAAAGGCTTGGACTAAAGTCCATAGTTTTTACTAGCACGATGGAACAATAGAGACTTAAGAGCGCGACCCTCGGCGACCACGTTTGACTGCAGGTTTGCTCTCTGCTGGCCTTTTACCACCGACGCGCCTGCTCTTGGTCGACTTCTGGGGCTTGCCGATTTTTTTCGGCGACTTCTTGGCGTTCCCCTTCTCTGCCGTCGAGCGAGCGGTCCCTTTTCCGGCACTGGTCGCAGGCTTGACGGTCTTCACCGGCTTAGTCCGTCCACCGGCCTTGAGCTTGACCGGCGCGAATCCTGACAGCGTTCGACGGGGGATCGCGTATTTGAGCAGCTTTTCAATCGCCTGCAGGCGCGGCAACTCCTCAGGGCAGACCAGAGAGAGGGCGATGCCATCTTCCCCGGCGCGCCCGGTACGTCCGATACGATGCACATAGTCTTCGGCAACCTGCGGCAGTTCATAATTCACCACCTGCGGCAGTTGCACAATATCCAAACCGCGCGCCGCGACATCGGTCGCCACCAACACCCGCAATTCGCCCCGTTTAAATGCGGCCAGGGTTCGATTGCGGATCGACTGACTTTTATTACTATGGATGGCGGCGACCTTGAGGCCATCATAGAGAAGTTCGGCGGTCAACTTATCCGCGCCATAACGCGTGCGACAGAAGACCAGCACCTGGCTCCAATTGCCATCGATAATCATATCCGAGAGCACCTCGCGCTTGCTACGCTTCTCCACCGGATAAATACACTGGGTGACCGCTTCGGCCGCGCTATTGCTGCGGGCGACCTCGATCCGGCGCGGATGATCGAGAAGCTCATCGGCGAGTTGCTTGATATTTGGCGCATAGGTCGCCGAAAAAAGCAGGGTCTGCCGCTTGACTGGCAGGTACTCGGCCACCTTGCGAATATCGTCAATGAAACCAAGATCAAGCATGCGATCGGCTTCATCGAGCACCAAAAATTCGACTTTCGCGAGGTTAATCGAGGCACGTTCAGCATGATCGAGCAGCCGCCCGGGTGTAGCAACAACAATATCGACGCCGCGCTTTAAGCGTTCGATCTGAGCCTGAATATTGACACCACCGTAGATCATGGTCGACCGTAGCGCTAGGCGGCGACCATAATTCTGCATCTGCTCGCTGACCTGAGCCGCTAGTTCGCGGGTCGGCACCAGGACCAGCGCACGCGGACGGCGACGCTTGCCAGCGGGAATATTTTCACTTAAGCGCTGCACGATGGGCAGGGCAAAGGCGGCGGTTTTACCGGTGCCGGTCTGGGCGCTGGCTAACAGATCACAACCCTCGAAAACAGCCGGAATCGCCTGGCTCTGAATCGGAGTCGCCGTGGTATAACCCTGTGACTTAATCGTCGCGAGCAGTTCGGCGCACAGGCCGAGGGTATCAAAAGACATCTGTCGTCAATCCTTATCGTGAAAGCATGCGTGTACGCTCAAAGCTCAAACCTGCGGAAGATAAGCGATTTTCCTAGTCTGTGTCAATTAAACGATCAGCAAGGAGATGCCACATGCTATCATCAACAACGCGCTACCCGCTCCCAAACCAACGTTTTCGTTGTGAAATCGAGGTTGAACGCAGCCGTTTTATCACCACACTGCAAGAGGTCTGTTGCCCGGCAGAGGCCCGGGATTTCGTCGCCACCTTGAAAGCCGAATTCCCCGATGCTAATCACAACTGCTGGGCCTTCCTAATCGGGCCACCCGGCAGCAGCGACCGCATCGGCCTGAGCGACGACGGTGAACCCCACGGCTGTGCCGGCAAACCGATCCTGACCTGCCTGCAGCATAGCGGGCTGGGAGATATCGCCGTGGTTGTGACCCGTTACTTCGGCGGCATCAAGCTCGGCAAGGGCGGAATGGTCAAGGCCTACACCGCTGCGGCACAGGCCGCGCTTAAACAGGCACCACGCACCGAGCGCATCACTTGGAACGAACTGCGAGCGACCTGCGCCTACGCACTGGTCACGCCATTAGAGCGCCGCCTGGCAGCATTCGAAGTTGAAGTGCTCACGACGGACTATGCCGAGCAGGTCAGTTTTCTGTTGCGCCTGCCTGCAGAACGAAAAGAAGGGTTTCGTCAGATGTTTGAGGATTTGACCGCCGGACAAGGAACGCTGACTCCTCCGTCTGAGGAGTGAGCTGCGCCGCACCCTGTCTTTAGGGTTCCGAATTTTTATCGAGCCAGGCCTGGAGGCGTTTACGGTCGTCCCGCACCATCTGCATACCGGTAATCCGACTAAATGGAACCTGTCGCCGCTCCATCAGGGCATAAACAGCGCATGCGATCTCGATCCCCTCGTCTTCAAGATAAAATTGCGCATGATCGGCATCACCTTCTTCAATGAATGAGATCCCTGACCGCGCCAGAAAATATCCGACCTCTTCCGGCTTGTCGCAAAACAGCTGCAGATTAATATCACTGATCTCACGCACCTCTCCGCGTTGCACCGAGCCGACCAGCAACGGCTCAAAGGGTTCTAAGATCATGAGATACTTAATCGCCAACAAACGCCATCTTCTCACCCGGGCAATTTGTGCCTCTCCCCCATAGAAACGCAGCAGAGATACAAATTCAGCATGGATCTCGGCATAATCCGGCAGGTGCGCACCATGCGTACTCGAAACCGAGGGGCCGAAACGTCGTACCGCCTGACGGCGAGCATCACGATAACTGCGCACTTCTTCTTCAAGCAGCAATCGCGCAGCCTCACGCGCGATTTGCTCTTTAATCCGTTGCTTAGATCCCATGATCCAGACCGCCTTCCTACCAGACCGCAGGTTGTGATCCCATTTTTGACTTACGTCAAGTCATTACAGAAGCACTGCGGGTAGTCTGCGAACTGTG
>JAKIUS010000153.1 GCA_021647445.1 Geopsychrobacter sp.
AATTTTATCAACGCCTGGCCGGAGCCGAAGACGACCGTCAGATCTTCGATATTGCCGATGAGTTGCAAGATCGCTACGGCCAACTACCCCTGGCGGGGGAACTGCTGCTCGGCGTCATGCGCTTGCGAATCATGCTCAAACAGTTGCGCATCGAACTCCTCGAATATGACGGACGTCGCTTAAGCCTGCGCTTCCACGCCAGCACCAAAGTCTCTCCCGAACTGATTCAGCAACTGCTGAAGCAGGCCGCCGAGCGCTATAGTCTCTCCGCTGATTTCCGCTTAACGATCCGCTGCCAACGCTGGCAAGGCGAAGAACTGTTGCGCGAAACCCGGCGCGAACTTCTGAAACTGCACCCCGACGGCAAACCCGCCTGACAAGCAAAGGCCGCTATTCCCGATGCCTATTTGCCCTGCTGCTGTTTCTTGGGCTGAGCGCTTGCCACAACGAGAGTCTGCCACTGATTCAGATCGGTCCCCGGCAGATAACTCTCGACCGATTCCGCCAGGAGATTCAACCCCTGCAAACCGAACTTGGGCAGCTCCCGGAAGAGCAGCAGAGGTTGCTGTTGCGACAATCCCTCACCCAATTGATCGATCAGGAACTGCTGCTGGCCGAAGCCGAACAACGCGGCATCACCATCAATCCGCCAGAAATGCAGCAGGCGTTGACCGAACTGCGCGGCAACTACACGGCAGAGGAATATCAAGAGGTGTTACGCAGCTCTGGACGCGACACCACACACTGGGAGGAACAACTGCGCATCAGACTGTTGAGTGAAAAGGCTGCCGCCAGTATCACCCGCGGTAAAATCCATATCAGCGCAACTCAAATTGAAGAATATTACCTCCAACACCTTGAAGATTATCGCCGCCCCGAACAGTTGCAGGCCCGTCAGATCCTGCTGGCAAACGAGGCTGAGGCGATTGCCCTGCGCAAGCGCTTGCTGGCGGGCAAATCATTTGCCGAGCTGGCGCGGCAGCATTCCCTCTCCCCCGAACGGATCAATGGCGGAGAACTGAACCTTTTTGCCCCTGGTCAATTTCCCGCCGAAGTCGACAAGATCCTCTTCAACCTCGCCAAGGGACGCATCAGCCCGCCGATCAAGAGTCCCTACGGCGTCCATCTCTTTCTGATCGAAAACCATTTCGCGGCGCGGGTGCTGTCGCTTGAAGATGTCGCACCTGCAATCCGGCTGCGCCTGAAAACAAAGGAGAAGAACCGCCTCTTCCAAAAGTGGCTCCGAACCCTGCGCGACCGCACTGAGGTCATAATCGACTGGGAACAACTGGACAAACTCCACTTCGACAAGGCAGAATGAAAACTCAACGTCTCAACATGCGGATAAAGGAACGTATCACCGATGAAAAAGATCTATCTCATAAGTCTGCTCTTGCTGTGCGGCACAGTCGCCCAGGCCGAAACACTGATTAAGACCGTGGCAATCGTCAACAATGACGTCGTCACCAGCTATCAACTGGAAAAAAAATTGGCGGCGGCCATGGCCAGAGATGAAACGAATAACCGGTTGGACCAGAAGCAACACGCAGAGCTGCGGCGTAAGGTTCTCAACAGCCTGATCGAAGATCGCTTGGTCGAGCAACGCATCCATGAGATCGGGCTCTCGGTGACGGATCAAGAGTTAAACTCCGCCATTGAAGACGTACAACGACAGAACAAGCTGACCCGTGAACAGCTTAAAACCGCCTTAGAGACGCAGGGGATGTCCTACGCCGATTATCGTTCAGACCTGCGTAAGGAGATTCTGCGTTACAAGTTGATCGCCAGGGAAGTGCGTAGCAAGGTTGAGGTGACCAATACTCAAATTCGCAGCTATTTCGAAACGCACAAGGCCGACTATATGACGCAGCCGACCCTGCGGCTCGGACGGATCAGCTACCCCCTGCCTGAAGGTGCGACCGAAAAGACCAAGGAACAGCTTAAACAACAGGCCCAGATTGCACGTCAGCAATTGCTCGGCGGAAAACCCTTTGACGAAGTCCTTGCCGCCCTCGGTAGCGATGTGAATGGTGGTGACATGGGAGTCATGACCGAAAATGAACTGAGCCCCCAAATGCTCAAGGGGATTAAAGGACTTGCCACGGGCCAGGTCAGCGAACCGATGGAGACCGCTGGGACCATCCACATCTGCCAGATCCTCGCACGCACACCGGCCGGAGCAGAACTGACCCCAGAGGTCAGCAGTAGCATAGAAAAAATTCTTGCGACCAAGAACAGTGAAAAACGTTTCTCCGATTGGAAAAAAGAACTGCGCAAGCATGCCATGGTCGATATCCGGATTTAATCAAGCAACGGAACATACCTACAGAGTAAAAAAAGCCGAGACTGCCCCGGCTTTTTTTATTTGCTCAGGCCAAGCCTGTAAGTCCCGCCTGCGCGGGAATGACGGGCGGTTTGGTAAACATTCGTTTCTACAACTTTCCGACGAAGGCTTTTGCCAGGATCGATCGCTTGAGTTCGGTGAGGGCGGTGAGATTTGCGCGTACTTCAAGCCTGCCTTCACCCAAGTCCGGTCCAGCGCATGAATAATGTCATGTTCCTCAAGATCAAACTTAGCGTAAGTGTCTGCATCCGATTTTGACCACCTTTTAACATTTTCCCAACGAAAGCCTCCTTGGACAATACTGTCGCACAGGTCGCCAAGAATCTATTCTTCTTGCCGTAAAATGTCTTGGTCAGCAGGGTTCAGCGACCACTCCACCTCCAGGTCATCCAGATATTTCACAGAACAAAAAACCACAAACCTCCGAATTGGGTATTTACGGCAAACAAAACGCCCCCCTTCCGCGCGTAACGTCATAGAAAATATTGTCGAATCCACCAACAGGTTTATTACTTGACCAAATATCTTAACCGCGCTGAAAAAATCTCAGATTGACAAAAAATAGATTGCAGAGTATAAATTCTTGGTTCGCCGCTTAAGAGTGCCGAACGACCTAGAGAAATCGGGATGTAGCGCAGCCTGGTAGCGCACCTGCTTCGGGAGCAGGGGGCCGCTGGTTCAAATCCAGTCATCCCGACCATTTTTCTTGATAAGTTTCATCGTATTAAGCCAACCCTCCCGAAGGTTGGCTTTTTCATTTTTGGGCCTCTCCGGTCCACCTCCGGTCCTCGCCGTTTTTTTTGTTTCCGTAGATTGTCGTCTCTGAGGGTGAAATTCCAGGGGCCAACTACTCCGGTCTTCCGAGATGGCTCCGGGAGGGGTCCGGTGTGCGGGGGGCAAAAAAAGCCCCTCAGACTCGACGGTGAGAGGAGCTTTCAATCAAACAAGTTCCTCACGGTCTATTGCGACCTCTGCCCTATGTATGCCTTTCTTTTTCCACCCCCTGAGATATCCAGAAAAGAGATTTCCTCGCAAGTTCGACGCTGGGCCAAATTCTTTTTGCAAACCCGTCCGTTTTCTAAGCTCCGCGACTCCCTCCTCCCCAAACTCCTCTCCGGCCAATTCTGTAGCCACGCTGCCGAGAAGATGGTTCAGGGGTGTTATTAACCAACAAGGGCACCCGCAAGGGGTGCCCTACGGTTTTTTGATGAATTGTGATCTGGGGTGGAATTTTATTTTGTTTGAATATTGGCGGGATATGTCTGAATTGTCATACATCCCGACACTGTAGGGGCACCCCTCGCGGGTGCCCTTGATTTACGATTGATTCGCAATATTTTCAACGAGTGCGAACTCGATGAAATATGGTTGTCCGGAAATTCCGGATAACCACTCGGCATGGTGCTATAGAGGGGCTGACGCAACTCTTTTGTAAGGCAAAATCGACCATCAATGAACTTGTCAAGAATGTCTTTGCCGAAGGTGAACTGGTAGAAACGGATAAAACTAAGAAATTCGGAATTTCCGAATTTCAGCAAAAAACCCCGAATTTCTATAATCTCGACGTCATTATCTCGGTTAGTTATCGGGGCAAATCCCAACAAGGGCACCTGCGAGGGATGCCCCTACGACGTGGCGAAATACGATTCTTGGATTTAATTGGTGGTGTTCGACTCGATTGTCGAATTATGATTATTGGGTGTTTTTGAATATATGGTGTTTGCAGACAAGAAGGGCACCCGCAAGGGGTGCCCCTACGTATATGACCATGTGGGCAAATATGACAGCAGATTTGCAATGTCGTAAATATAATTCCGATATTCATCATCGTCGATCAATGCGATTGCGGGATTATGATTACTCGCGGGCCGGGGCTTATTTTGTGACCATCTGTTCGCATGACCGGCAATTATTATTTGGTGATATCGACAATGGAACAATGCGGTTGAATCGTATTGGGGAGATCATTCATGATCAATGGCAGGCAATTCCCCGACGTTTTCCCATCGTTGAATTGGATGAATTTGTGGTCATGCCGAACCATCTCCATTGCATTTTTGTCTTGGCCGATCAGGCATTATCAAAATTAACGGAAACAGTAACGGTGGGTGATATTGTCGGAGCGTACAAATCGTTGTGCGTTCATCATTGTCTGCAATGGGTCAAGAAGAATGATCCCAACCGGATGTTGGGCAAGATATGGCAGCGCAATTATTGGGAACGCATTATCCGCAACGATCAGGAGGTGGGTAATATCAGAGAATATGTCCAACATAATCCCACGAAATGGCATTCAGATAAATTATTCGTATCGACATTGTAGGGGCACCCCTCGCGGGTGCCCTGGTATTTGGTTGATGACAAAGTGCAGTACACCGACTGGAGTCAGCGCGATGACATCAAGGCTGAGTTGAAAGTTGGGCTAATCCTGGTACTGGCTGAGCATGGCTACCCACCGGTCGACCGGGATGAGGTTTATCGGGAAATCTTTGAACAGGCGGAAAATTTTAAGAAGTATCAGATAGGGGGTTAAGAGGAGCCTTGAGAATCGGATCCAAACACTTTGCTATAAACTAGCAAAAACGCAGATGCCCCTGAGTAAATATCCCTCCCGCAAAAAAGCTTGGCACCAGCCCCAGCACCCCTCATACTCAGCTTGATTGTTCTTGGTATCCTGAAAGAACCGAGCAGACTCGTCCATGGAAAGGCCTTTGCCCTTGTTGGCCAGAATTCTAAATATGGTCTCGACCGAGCAACGGCCCATGTTGCGCTTTTTGATCGTGCAAACCACGGCTTCGGTCGTCGGGTTGCAGTGCTGGTGGATTCTCTTCAACAATTTTGCCGTCGAGCCAGCCGGACTCGATGGGTTT
>JAKIUS010000154.1 GCA_021647445.1 Geopsychrobacter sp.
CTTGGGTAAGCTGCTTGTAGCCTCTCATGTGTGCTCCTCTTACTTTGGTCGGTGGGAAAAGCCACAATGCTACAGCAGCTTGCCCTCTTACCGATAGCTAGAGTTGCACTTACGAGTTGAATCCAAGGGTGATAAAAAGATGCGCGCGCTCTTTCAGTATGTTGAGGTAGTCTCGCCGACGCGCGAACCGATTATGATCTGCGGTGAAACCGGGGTGGGTAAAGAGTTAATTGCGCGGGCCATTCACGAACTCAGTGGCTGCAAGGGAGCTTTTGTCGCCCTTAATGTCGCCGGTCTCGATGACAATATGTTCACCGATACCCTGTTCGGTCACAAGAAAGGCGCTTTTACCGGGGCCGAGGTCAGCCGTGACGGCTTGATCTCCAGAGCGGCAGGGGGCACCCTGTTTCTCGATGAAATAGGTGATATCAACGAAGCCTCGCAGATCAAACTGTTGCGCCTGCTGCAAGAGCAAGAATATTACCCGGTCGGTTCTGACCTGGTGCAAAAGAGTGATGCGCGCATCGTGATGGCGACCAATCGTAATTTGCAGAAAATGATCGCAGACGGGGACTTTCGTAACGATTTGTATTACCGTCTTTTTGCCCATCAGATTCATGTTCCGCCCCTGCGAGAGCGGGCGGATGATATTGCCCTGCTCCTCGATTATTTTCTGGAAACAACTTCCAAGGCGCTGGGCAAGAAAAAACCGACCATTCCGCCAGAGCTGCCGGTGCTGCTGGGGGTGCATCCTTTTCCGGGGAATATCCGCGAACTCGAAGCTATCGTCAGTGATGCCGTTATTCGGCATACTGGTGGGATTTTGTCGATGGACTCATTCAGCGCCATCATCGGTGACGAACGTCGTTCGCCGGCGGTTCGTGCAAAACCTTCTATCCCTAGCGAGGAACCGCTCAAAACTATGTTCGGCCATTTCCCCACGATTGGTGAGGTTGAAAATTATATGATCGATGAAGCGATGAAGCTCGCACGCGGCAATCAGGGGATCGCCAGTAACCTACTTGGTATCGGGCGACAAACGTTGAATAAACGTTTGAAAAAACGCGAGCAGGATAAAATGGCCGCAAATAAGACTGAAAAGGTATAGAATGAGGCGGTAGGGGCGAGATTCATCACGCCCGTTATTCCCGCCTACGCGGGAATGAGGCGGTAGGGGCGAGATTCATCACGCCCATTAACCAAGGTAGGGGCGAGATTCATCACGCCCGTTAACCATCAGGAGCTTTATATGAATTTCAAGCTGGGCCTCTTAATTGCCACTGTAGGCGTACTGTTCACACTTACCGGCTGTATGGGCCACCATATGGGCGGCATGTCTGGCATGGATGGCATGTCGACCGCTGATCATTCCAAGCATATGAAGATGATGAATCAAAAGGGTTATGACCGCAGTATCGCCCGCTATCAAATCCCCGATCTGTCCTTGACCGATCAAAACGGAGAGCGGGTCTCTTTAAAGGAGCTTCTGCAGACCGATAAACCGGTTATCGTTAATTTTATTTACGCGACCTGTACGACCATCTGTCCCCTCTTGTCCATGGGATATATCGATCTGCAGCGTGAACTCGGGGCCAAGAGCGACGATGTTCTGCTGGTGTCTATTACCATCGACCCCGAACATGATACCCCCGAGGTTTTAAACGCCTATCGCAAGAGATACCGGGGGAAGTCCGATTGGGTTTTGTTGACCGGGGGACGCCTCGATATCGATATGGCGCTGACTGCATTCGATGCTTATATTGGCGACAAGATGGATCATCAGCCGCTTAATTTTATCCGTCTGCCTAAGCAGGATATGTGGGTGCGGCTTAATGGGATGGTTAACGGGAAAGATTTTATTCATGAGCTGCAATTAGCTGGATTCCCGCCTTCGCGGGAATGACGGAGACAACCACGCCCCATAAAACCACTGGATTCCCGCCTTCGCGGGAATGACGGAGACAACCAAAGATCGTCATCCTCGCGAATGCGGGGATCCACGTCCCATAAAACCTCTGGATTCCCGCCTGCGCGGGAATGACGAAATATGAGTAGCACCGAAATTAGGAAATAATTTAAATATCGGAGGGTTAAATGAAGTTATTTCTGTCACTGTTATTTCTTGCAACCTTTGTGCTGCCCTTTAACCTGTATGCCGCCAAGGTTGATGATCTCTCCCCACAACAAATTCGTCAGCTCGGTGAGCGGATGTACCGTGAGGGTGTTCTGCCAAACGGCGAGCCGATACAGGCCTTCGCCGCCGGAGATATTCCGGTCGAAGGGACCAGCTTTACCTGTATCAGTTGCCACTTGCGTAGCGGTTTGGGAGCCATAGAAGGCACGGTTATCAGCCCGCCCGCCACGGGTAAAATTCTCTATGAAGAACGCACAACCTCGATTAAAGGGAATGAGTATGTCCCTTCTTATCACAGTTATGCCGTCAACCTGCCCCCCCGACCAGCGTACACCGATGAGACCTTAGCTAAGATGATCGCCAGCGGTGTCGACCCCAACGGTCGCTCCACCATGGCGATCATGCCGCGATTTCAGATTGACGATGAAAATATGGCGATTCTGATCGCGTATTTAAAGACCCTCTCAGCAGAATTATCAGTCGGTGCGACTAAGGAGATGCTGCACTTCGCGACGGTTATTGTCGACGGCACCGATCCGGCCGAGATCGAGTCGATGGTGTTGCCGTTGCAATTCAGCGTCGACCGTAAAAACAGTCTGGCGACCGCCTCAAAGAACAATGACCGAATTGCGCGCATGGCGTACAACATGCTTGGCCCTGATCTGCTGGCCAAACGGTTCAGCCTTGAACGTTGGGTGCTAAAAGGGCCCTCTTCGACCTGGCGCGCGCAACTTGAAGCCTACTACAAGGCGAACCCGGTCTTTGCCCTGCTCGGTGGCATTTCACACGGTGATTGGGCGCCGGTGCATCGTTTCTGCGAAGATAAGCAGTTGCCGGATATCTTTCCGCAGGTCGATTATCCGGTGCTTGACGAAAGTAGCTGGCAGACCATCTACCTGTCACGTGGCATCCGTCAAGAAGGGGAGGCGGCCGCGCGTTATCTGGCCGGGATGTCCGAGCTGTTCAAGGATCGTCCGGTGATTCAGGTCAGCCGTAATTCGCGGCGCGGGTCGGCGCTTAAGGCAGGCTTTAACGCAAGCTGGGCACAGAAACACAAGACCCCCGTCTTAGATATCAGTCTGCCTGCCGGTGTCGCGCTTAATGTTAAGCAACTCAGCAAGATCATAAAGACCCAAAATCCCGCTGCTGTCGTGGTCTGGGATGATGCCAGCGCACTGCCAGCTTTGCAAAAGATCGCTCAAACCGAAGGCTGGAAAGGCCTGCTTTTAACCTCAGGAACCTGGCTGGGGGATAAAATCTGGACGCTGCCGGCAGACATGCGTAAAAAACTCTATTTAACCTGGCCCTACCGTCTGCCCCACGAAAATGCACGGTTCAATATCTCGCTTAAGCGGATTTTGAGTGGTCGCAGTCTCGATGATTTCAATTTTGAGGTGATCAGCAAGTCGTATATCACCAACGAAGTGTTGGGTAAGGCCTTAAAAGATATGCGCGGCGAATATTATCGGGATTTCTTCCTCGACAGTATCGATATGCTCCCCGACACCTACTTCCCACTGTACGAACGCCTCAGCTTTGGCCAAGGGCAGCGTTTCGCGTCCAAGGGGTGTTTTATTGTTCAACTTGGAAAAGGGGAGAATCCTCAGTTGGAACGGCGTAGTGAGTGGGTGACGCGGTAGCGCGGTAGCGCGGTGAGGGGTGAGGGGTGAGGAAGATCGTCATCCTCGCGAATGCGGGGATCCACGCCTCATAAGACCACTGAATCCCCGTTTTCACGAGGATGACGGTTTTTTAGAGCGACAACTGATCTGGAGTTTTCTCATGTTTTGTAAAATCTTGTCTCTTATTGTTCTTTTGCTGCTGATCGGTACGAATGCCTCGGCTGCGGCTAAACCTGCGGCTGAGGCTACGATTTATCAGGTGACGGGTTATGCCTATGATCCGGGTGAATCTGGTGGTGATATTGCTGTTGGCAGGGTGCTTTGCGCCACGCGGTGTAATGCTTTCTCTTCTGATTATCGCAACTACACCGAAGCCGGTGGTTGGCGCGTTATCAAGATTGCGTCAGATCAAGAGGTTCGGGTGGATATCGATAATCCCTTTATTGAAGGGCATTGTCTCTGTACCGCTGATCAGTACAAGGTTATCGTCAATAGCGTCTCTTTTCCTGATCGGACCGTTTTGGATTGATTGGCTGCTTGTCGGTATTTTTTACCCCTTCTCAATGTTACGCATATTTCATCATTCCCGCGCAGGCGGGAATCCTCACCCCTCACCCCTCACCCCTCACCCCCCTGTCGCTTTTTTTGCACCCTTTTAATACATTTCTGTTCGTGAATATATAACCAATTTAGTAGGAATATTCAGCCCTTGTGTTTTTAGCTCAAGATGGCACACGACTTGCTCTAATTGTGACAAGAATAGTCATTATTGCTAATGAGTGCAAAAAAATAGCTTTTTAATAGCAGCGCAACTGACCTAAAGGGGGCAGGATATGAAAAAATTACAATTCTTTTTGTTGCTGACCGTGTTTTTCGGATTTATGACAACAAGCGCATTTGCTGCGTCCATCAACCAAAATGGATCGACGAGTCTCACCGGGGGCCAACAGCAGGCCGCAACAGGGGCCACAAAGGTTCCGCAGGCCCAGATCGATCGGGTGAATAAACGCGCAGCCATGAACGCCAAACGGGCCGAGATGTTAAAGGTTCGACAGCAACTGATAGACACCAATAATCCTGGCAACGTTAACGGTCAGCAGACTATTCAATAGAAAGGGGAGGGCTCTATGCGTCGAACAATCACCCATAGTATATGGACGCTTCTTGTAGCGGTTTTCACGTTAGTGATGACCGTCAGTTTTGCGTCGGCCTATTTAAAAGCCGATCAAACACCTATCGGGCCTGGCGACACCCCCGATTATCTGACCAGCCCCAACTGGTCCTATAGTCCGCCATTGCGTAAGTTTGTTGATGATTTGCCGGGCTTAACCGCTGCGGCGGCCAACGGGATTGGTCAATACCTGCCGGTTGCGGTGCCTGATATGCAAAAATATCCGGGTTCCGATTATTATGAAATTGAACTGGTTCAGTATCAAGAGCAGATGCATTCTGATC
>JAKIUS010000155.1 GCA_021647445.1 Geopsychrobacter sp.
GACCGCACTGTTATCTCAGCCCTCGGTTTCGTCAGATTCCGACGGTTTTCCGGTTGCAGCCTTCTCAGTCGAGGCTGTAGCTTTCTCAGTCGAGGTTGTAGCCTTCTCAGTCGAGGCTGTAGCTTTCTCAGTCGGGGCTGCAGCTTTCTCAGTCGGGGCTGCAGCTTTCTCAGTCGGAGCTGTAGCTTTCTCAGTCGGGGTTGCAGCTTCAGACTTCGGCGGAAAAACGATATTCTTCACCTCGGCCCCGTCAAGGGTCTCCCGTTCGAGAAGGGCCTCGGCCAGATCGATCAACTGACTGTGATGATCACTCAATAGGCTCTTGGTTTGCTGATAGTTCTCCTGCACGATGCGGCGAATCTCACCGTCGATCTCAATCGCAGTCGCTTCGCTATAATTCTTCATATGCCCCATATCGCGGCCGAGGAAAACTTCTCCACCCTCCTTCTCGCCGAAGGTCAATGGTCCAATTTTCTCACTCATGCCCCATTCACAAACCATCTTACGCGCGATAGCCGTAACTCGGTCGAGATCATTACTGGCTCCACTGGTGACCGATTCAAAGGTTAATTCTTCAGCAATCCGCCCCCCCAACAGTGCGCAAATCTTGATATTCAAGCCGGTAGCCGTCTCGTTATATTTCTCTTCAGCGGGCAGATACATAGTAACGCCAAGGGCACGTCCACGCGGAATGATCGAAACCTTATGCACCGGATCAGACCCTGAGGTCAAAATAGAGACAAGTGCATGACCAGCTTCGTGATAGGCGGTCACCTTCTTCTCCTCTTCAGAAATCACCATCGAACGACGTTCCGCCCCCATCAGGACCTTGTCTTTGGCCGCTTCAAAATCACTATTATCGACCTGCGACTTGTTGTTCCGCGCAGCCAGCAGGGCCGCTTCATTGATGAGATTGGCCAGATCGGCACCGGAAAACCCCGGGGTGCCCTTGGCAATCACATCGAGATTGACGTCGTCACTCATCGGCACCTTGCGTGAATGAACCTGGAGGATACGACTACGCCCCCTGATATCAGGGCGAGGCACCACGACCTGACGATCAAAACGGCCAGGCCGCAACAAGGCTGGGTCAAGGACATCGGGACGATTGGTCGCCGCAACCAGAATAACCCCCTCATTCGATTCAAAACCATCCATTTCAACCAGCAGTTGATTGAGGGTCTGTTCACGTTCATCGTGCCCACCACCAAGTCCAGCACCACGATGACGACCCACTGCATCGATCTCATCGATGAAGATAATACAGGGTGCGTTCTTCTTCCCCTGCACAAACAGATCACGGACCCGACTGGCACCGACGCCAACAAACATCTCGACAAAATCAGAACCGGAGATGGTAAAAAACGGGACACCAGCTTCCCCGGCGACAGATCGAGCCAACAGGGTTTTACCGGTCCCCGGAGCGCCGACCAGGAGCACGCCCTTCGGAATTCTGCCGCCCAAACGGGTAAACTTCTTTGGATCCTTGAGAAATTCTACAATCTCCTCAAGCTCCTGCTTCGCTTCATCGACCCCGGCGACATCCTTGAAGGTCACCAGGCCTTGGGTATCGGTCAACAGCTTGGCTTTACTCTTGCCGAAGCTCATCGCCTTGCCACCGCCGGACTGCATCTGACGCATGAAGAAAATCCACACCCCAATCAACAGCAGAATCGGCCCCCAGGAGATCAATAGCGTAAACCAGAAACCTTGGTCATCAACCGGCTTAGCCTCGATCGTGATGCCCTTCTTTTTTAACTCGGGGATCAACTCCATATCGGGTGGCGCCGTGGTCAGAAATTTGGTTCCATCCTCCAGGGTTCCCGAAATTTGCGCTCCCTGAATGGTGACATCCAACACCCGACCGGACTCAATATTCCCTAACAGTTCGGTATAGTTGATTTTTTTCTGATCACTTCCGCGCTGACTCATCATATTGAAGAGCATAATCATCAACAATGAGATGACCAGCCACAGAGCAAGATTTTTCTGAAATTGGCTCACAGGACCCCCTATGGAGTTCTTAGACTACAGCGGGCCGGAAATCGGCCCACCAAATGGTATGAAATTGCTGAGAAAAACTATCATAAATGAACTAGACTCACAAGGAGTTTGTATCCTTTTCAACCGCATCTAACAGCCGAATCACAAGGATTTTGTTACTTTTGTTGGTCGCTGGCCGTAGTGCGGAACGACGCACCCCTACGAGCCACAAAATTTCATCCCGAAACAGCAGAAGAGGCAACAAAGATCGCTCTTCCCGCTCCAGCTTAGAATCGATCATAAAGTCCTTAAGCTTACGTTGCCCACGCATCCCCGAAGGAGTGAAGCGATCCCCCGGCTGGACACTGCGAGCAGCCAGCGGAAACACCAGATCCTGCGCATCAAATTCGACCAAACTGGAGACTTCGCCGCAGACACGATCCGTAAGTTCAGCACGCAGCCCCCTTCCGTCTGGCAGAATCAGGGTTTTCCCAAGCGCTAGCTCCAAAGAAAAGGGAACAGACTGCGGGGCGCTACGACGGAACCAGACAGATTCATAACGACGCGCCACCCAGCAAGCGGGAAGATCGATAGAGGCCTGCGGACGTGCCCCCCCGATCAAGCCCTGCAGAGACTCCAGATGGACAGATTCGATCCCCCGCAGATCCCCGCGCACACGCTCCAACGCGGACCGCAGCAGACGGGCCCGCAACGCGGGATGACATTTCAGCAGAGCCGCCCGTCCTAGACGCAAACCGTCACTCTCAGAGATCAGCACCTTGGGCCAGAAGAGATCGATCTGCTCCTGCCAGAAATCTTCCTCCTGCTGAAACTGATGGCTCAATGCGGCCAGACGTTCTTTAATCCGGGGATTATATGCGGTCAACTCCGGCAATAACTGGTGACGGATACGATTGCGCAGATAGACCGTTGACTCGTTACTGACATCTTCGACCCAGGTCAACTCACATTGTGCGGCATAATCAAGAATATCCTGGCGCGAGAAGGTCAGCAGCGGCCGCCACCAGAGACCGTCCCGGGTGCGCATGCCACACAAACCGGTTTTACCCGTGCCGCGCAACATCCTCTGCAGAAAGGTCTCGGCCTGGTCATCACGATGATGGGCCAGCACAATATGACGACACCCCCCGGCATGCGCCTCAGACAACAACAACTCCCGCCGCATATCCCGGGCGGCCGTTTCAAGGCTGAGACGCCTCTGCTTCGCAATGGCAGGCACATTCACCTTCTCCAGGCGGCAAGCGATGCCCTGCTTGCGACACAGCTCCGCGACAAAAAGTGCGTCTGCAGCACTTTCGGAGCGAATCTGATGGTCAAGGTGCCAGACCCGCAGGGGCGGCACCGTACCGGGCAATCGACTAAAGAGATCGAGCAGCACCACAGAATCGACGCCACCCGAAACCGCCAGTAGCAACGGATGAGCGGGATCAAGTTGTGCCTCTTGAACAATTTTTCTAAAGGTTCGTTCCAAAGAGACCTCGTAAGTGATACGCAAACTTGAAAGCCCGCTACAGAAGTATACCAAAAAGGCCCTCCCCGAAAACGGAAAGGGCCTTCATTATGGTGGCGGTGCAGAGATTCGAACTCCGGACACTGCGGATATGAGCCGCATGCTCTAACCAACTGAGCTACACCGCCGTGTAACTATCTTAACCCCATACAGGGTTGTTAACTTGGTTGCGGGAGAGGGATTTGAACCCCCGACCTTCGGGTTATGAGCCCGACGAGCTACCAGACTGCTCTATCCCGCGACATAAGGAGTGGATGGGGTGGAGGGATTCGAACCCCCGAATGGCAGGACCAAAACCTGCTGCCTTACCACTTGGCGACACCCCAATAAATGGAGAGGCTATTGCCTGTTTGCGGTCAGAATTATAATGCATTTAACTCCCAATGTCAAGGGTTTTTAGATATAATTTTGCAAACTTTAAAATTGAATGGAGTTATATATGCCGATTCAGCGTGTAGAGCAGGCTATAGAAGATATAAAACGCGGTAAAATGGTTGTAATGATAGATGATGAAGACAGGGAGAATGAAGGCGACCTTGTCTACGCCGCCACATTTTCGACACCGGAGAAGGTGAACTTTATGGCTACTGAAGCTAAGGGGCTTATTTGTGTAGCTATATCTAAAGGTATCGCCGAGAGGCTGAGTCTTGAGCCTATGGTTCAAAACAACGACTCCCAGCACGAGACAGCATTTACTGTATCTGTGGATGCAAAAGAGGCTACGACAGGAATATCGGCTTATGAGCGAGACATGACCATAAGAGTGCTGGCAAACCCTGTAAGCACTCCTGAAGATTTTGTACGCCCGGGGCACATTTTCCCTCTCATCGCAAAAGAGGGCGGTGTTTTGGTGCGAACTGGCCATACGGAAGGTTCTGTTGACATCTGCAAGCTCTCAGGCGTTACGCCCGCTGCGGTAATATGCGAAATAATGCGAGAAGATGGCCAAATGGCGCGTCGAGACGACTTGGAACTTTTCGCAAAAAAACATAATCTAAATATAGTCTATATATCTGATATAGTCGAATACCGACTTTTAAACGAGAGATTAGTGCGCGAAACTAAAGAAGAGGAGATACTATTTTTTGACACCAGGGTTACAAAAAAGAGTTTTGTAGATCACCAGGGCAAAGAGCACTATGCCATTATATTCTACAAACTGCATGAAACTGAGAACGTAAAATTTCATAATATAGGGCCTGATGCCGAGCTTTTGCTCAACTCCCATCGCTACAATCAGCTTATAGGCTCAATAGAGTATCTTAAAAAGAACGGAGGAGTACTCATATTTCTCAATAGCCAGGATGCATCAGGCGATACAATGAAAGAGTTCGGCATAGGTGCTCAGATTCTGGCCGAACTCGGCATCAAAAACATAAAGCTGCTTGTATCTAGCAAAGGACGAGAGTTTGTCGGTCTCGGCGGCTTTGGACTCGATATTGTAGAAGAGATAGAGATAAAGTAGCACAAAAAAGTTTTTGCGATTTATGCTGTTTTAAAATTTTTACGATGCGCAGCTTGCTGTACCATAAAACATCTTATTAATGGGATAAAAAATGAAAATACGGGTCTATTATGAGGACTCCTTTTAGGGTCAAATTGGCGAAATATGCCCTATTCTTGGGGCTTCTTCTTTTCCAAAAAATCAATAACAGTCATTTTAAGTGTAAAAATGGTCACCATTTTGGTAAC
>JAKIUS010000156.1 GCA_021647445.1 Geopsychrobacter sp.
AGGGAGGCCCGCTTGTTTTCACGGGTTGCCTTGGCATTGAGGAGGGTGCGCATCGCCTTGGCGTTGCGCCCCTGTTTGCCAATGATTCGACCCATATCCTCCTGGGCAGCAGCAAGCTTGACCAGAATCGAACCATCCTCAGCAATATCCTCGGTAATTTCGATCTCATCAGGTTTTTCAACCAGCGATTTGGCGATGTACTCGATCAGATCTTTCATGGGTCATCCTCCGGGTGGATGGGGGCCGTGGCCCCGGATTCGGACCAGTTGTCAGGCTTGTGTTGCGTCACCGCCTATGAACTTGGCCCAGACACCAGCATCGCGCAACAGGCGACGCACGGTATCGGTTGGTTGAGCGCCCTCGCCCAACCAGGCGAGAGTACGATCTTCCTTCAAATTAAGCAGCGGCTGCTCCTGGCGCGGATCATATTGGCCCAACTTCTCAATGAAACGACCATCCCGGGGGAAGCGCTCATCGGCAACAACGACTTGATAGAAGGGCTTCTTTTTTTGTCCACCACGGGCGAGCCTGATTTTTACTGACATACGGTGTTTCCTCCTGATGTTTCTGTTTTTTACTATCCGAACAACTTAGATGTTCAAGATTATTTAGGTTTTCGCTTTATTTAAAAAGGAAGCTGACCACCACGGCCAAGCATCCCCTTAAGCCCTTTCGGGCCCATCTTCTGCATCTTCTTCATCATCTTCTGTGCCTCGACGAAACGCTTGAGCAACTGATTAACATCCTGCACCCGCGTCCCGCTCCCCTTGGCAATACGCAAGCGCCTTGAACCGTTGAGAATGCGATGATTCATCCGCTCCTTTAAGGTCATACTTCGGATGATCGCTTCGATACGCGCAAGCTCTTTTTCGGGTAACTGCATATTACCCGCCTTCTTCATGGCCTTGCCAGCCCCTGGAATCATCTTTAAAATCGATTCCATCGAGCCCATCTTCTTGACCATCTGCATCTGCTCAAGAAAGGTCACAAGGGTAAACCCTTCTTTACGCAGGCTGGCTTCCATCGCCGCTGCGTCATCGGCATCGACCGCAGCTTGTGCCTTCTCGATAAGGCTTAAGACATCGCCCATACCGAGAATACGTTGTGCCATCCGATCAGGATGAAAGACCTCGAGGGCATCGAGTTTTTCACCCACACCGATCAATTTTATCGGTTTACCGGTTACCGCACGTATCGAAAGCGCCGCACCGCCGCGAGCGTCACCATCGAGCTTGGTCAGAATGACTCCCGTTAAAGAGAGTTGTTCATTAAAGCTCGCAGCAACATTAACCGCATCCTGTCCGGTCATGGCATCCGCGACAAATAAAATTTCTGCGGGTGAAACCGCTTCAACAATGCGTGTAAGTTCACCCATCAATTCCGTGTCGATGTGCAGACGCCCGGCGGTATCGATAATCAGGGTATCGAATCCGTTGAGTTGGCCATATTCCAGCGCACGTCGACAAATATCGACCGGATCCTGCTCAGTCGAAGAATCAAAGACTTCAATATCGAGCTGCCGCCCGAGAGTCTTAAGCTGCTCAATTGCCGCAGGCCGATAGACATCGGCGGGAACCAATAAAGGATTACGCTTCTCGCGCCGCAGCTTCAAAGCCAGTTTGCCGCACGAGGTCGTCTTGCCTGCGCCCTGCAGGCCACAGAGCATTAAGGGAACCGGCGGACGTGCCGCCAGATTGAGGGTGTTATCCTCTCCCTCGCCCATCAGGGTTGCGAGTTCTTCGCGCACAACCTTGATCACCTGCTGCGCAGGGGTCAGGCTTTGCAATACATCTCGACCGACCGCACGCTCACCTACTCGTGCGACAAAATTTTTCACGACCCGAAAGTTAACATCGGCCTCAAGCAGTACCAGACGGATCTCCCGCATGGTCTCCTTGATATGCTGTTCTGTCAGCCGCCCATGTCCGCGCAGCTTTTTAAAAACAGCATCTAACTTATCGGAGAGTTCATCAAACACGTTTTACAATACCCTAAAGACGAAAGTATAAATATAAGAAAGCAGCACTCGGCCTGTCAAGCAAAAAGGGTCGCCAAATCAATCATCAAGAGCAATAAAAGCCTTCTTCTTACGCTGATACAACTCTTGAAACTGTAACCCTGAAGCCGACATAATCTCCTCTACCTCAGTGCGTAATTCCGGTGAAAAGCGTATAGCCAGACCACAATCGCTGGTTAATTGTCGCGGCACCGGGATTAACAACACGTCTTTCCCCGCCTGCTTCAATAACTTTTCAGCCTTCATCACCCGATGAATCGAGTTGAATATGGCAACCAGATCGCCCTCTTTAACCAACCCAGAACCTCCTCGACTCACGTCAGACCTTGAGCAGTCCGGCCGCGAATAATGCCACGTCCACAAAATAGATGCAAGCTGAATATCTCAATCAAAAAACAGACACTGATCAGCTTCCTTCTCGCCGCTTTCTCGTGATAGGATTCGAGGAATATCGCATCATCAGGTGGCCCTAGCCGCCAAAAGATGTTTTTGTGCCAGAAAAAGGAAAAAATTGTGACCCCCGACCGCCTTCTCCAACTGACCGGATTGCTCGCCTTCGCTCTCGCCAGCAACCTTCCGCTGGGCTACATGCGTGAAACCAGCCGTAAATTTTCAGTGCGCTGGTTCGTACTGGTCCACCTCTCCATCCCCTTCATCATAGCCCTGCGTCTCGCCCTCGATTTTGGCTGGAACGTCATCCCCCTCACCCTCGCCGGTGCTGTCATCGGACAGGTTGTCGGCTCGCGCATCAGGCGCCGTCAATCTTGAAACGTGATGAACGCCCAAAACTAAAACAGGCCGAAGCGGTCGCCGAACTTTTAAAAAAAGTTCTCGGCGACAAAGGCCTGGACGAGCGCTTGCCACGCTATCAAGCCTGGCTGGTCTGGGACAAGGTCGTCGGCAAGCAGATCGCAAGCCGTGCGCAACCCCTACGCATCAGGGAGAAAACCCTTGAGGTCCGAGTTGATCATCCGGTCTGGATGCAGCAGCTGCAAATGCTTAAACCGCAGATCCTTAGGAAACTTCACGCCGAACTCCCCCATTGCGACATTGAGGATATCTATCTGCGCCGTGGCAATCCAGGGCCGCAAACAATACAAGTCGAAGAGAACTTCATTGACTGGCAAAAGGAACATTTAACGGAGGCCGAACAGAAAACGCTCGAACAAAGCTTGGCAGGACTTCAGGACAATGAGCTTAAGAATGAAATGCGCCGCTTATTTATTCGGCAAAAAAAATTGAGCAAAGCCAAAAAACAGTAATTCATGGGATTCAGTCACCCACCAAGCACCAAGTTTCCCTGCGGATCAAAACGGCCGGATATCAACCCCCATGGCGCGACAAAAGCGGACCAGGTCATCAAGTCCGGTCGTCACAATTTTGCGTAAGATATCAAGATCAAGCTGCCGATACTCATGGATTGCAACATTACGAAAGCCGACCATCCCCTTCATCGTTCTCGCAAGACTTGCATCCAGCAACCCTGCGTCAACCAATAGATCAAAAGCACCCGCTGCTCCTTGAGGCATTCCGAGGTGACGACTCACAACCTGGTGCATTGCCATATCGATAACCGCCTGACAGGCACGTTCGAGATTCAATATCAAGGCATCAAGATGGGTAAAGTTATCAAAAGCCGGACAAGCCCCGGCCTCCTCACGGACCCGCCGCATGCAGCGTTCAACCGTAGCAGCCTTATTCAGCAGAATATCCACCATCATCCTCTCGAATCAGGTAAGCATTCAATACCTCACGACGTGCACGGTTAAAATCGGCATACGCCGAGAGCATGCGCATAAAAAACCGATCCTTAAGTTCCTCATCAACACAGAATAACTCGCGGCCATGCCGGTATACTTCAGTCGCATAAATCAGACTATCACAGGAGAGAACCCCCAGATGGACCGGCCGTCCAACGCAAGTTTCAAGATCAACCGCCAACTCAAGCAAAAATGAGGCTGAAGGGCTCTGCTCCTGAAACAACAGAGCGATATCAATATCACTCTCCGCACGCAAACGGCCCTTAACCGCGGAACCATGCAGAAAAGCCGCAACCAGTCCCGGCAAAGTGGTCAATTGCCTGACAACCGCCTCAATCTGCGGCTCTTCCAGTATTTCATATTTATTGGCTCTGGCCACAGCATTGTCTCACAGGTAAAACGCCTGGGAGCCTGTCCAAAAAATAGGGTCCGTAGCAGGACATGTATCTCGGACAGCCTCCTCGCTTCAACTCATCTTATTTTGACGTCAATCACCCCAAACCATTCGCTTGCCCCTCCGACTCATAGATGCGTAACACCTCGTCCGAATAAGCCGGTTCACCCTCTTCGGCATAAATAGACAGAGGCGCCTCAACCTTGAGCCCCGGAGCACCCCCCTTACGCCCCTCGACCAGAACCATCTTCGCTGGCTCTCCTAGCCGGGCGTGCACCATTCGCAATCGCTTCGGTTCAATGCCAACTGCCACCATCGCGACCATAAGCTCACTCAAGCGTTCGGCCAGATACACAATACCAAAACGGCCACTATACTTCAGGCACCAAGCCGCCGCAGTCAAAAAATCCTCGAGCCCGCCAGCCAACTCATGCCGCGCCGCAGCACGCTCATCATCCGGCGCGATACGTCCGCTATCCAAGCCACGATAGGGGGGATTGGTCACGACCAGATCAAAGACACCAGGATCCGCCAATCGACGATACTCCCGCAGATCTCCCGCAAAAACTCTCACCCGTTCGCTCATGCCGCTTAACTCGACACTCCGTCTGGCACGCGCCACCATCTGCAACTGACGCTCCCAACCGACCACGGAAAGAACCGCGGCCTTGCGCGCCAGTAACAACCCCAGCACACCGCAGCCACAACCGAGATCCAACGCCTTCCGGCAACTCGTGACACTAACAAAATCCGCCAGCAACACCGGGTCGAGGCTGAAACGGTAACCGTTTTGGGACTGAACCAGTTTAAGCGTTTCACTGTAGAGGGTATCGATGGTCTCCATAGAACGGATCATAACGGAAGACAGACTACCAAACCATTCACAAATAGCTTTATTTCGGTCATGGGCTGGTGATGGATGACGGGCTGCAAACCACACTTCATATCTCTCCCCCGAAGCCAGTAGAGTAGAGAGCAAACCAGCCATACTCAACGGGTTTGCTCCCCCTCGTCAA
>JAKIUS010000157.1 GCA_021647445.1 Geopsychrobacter sp.
GATAGATGTCACCTCTCGGTGAGAGACGTTGTGTTAAGCTCCGGGGCGAAAGAGAGACTGACATAGACAATGAAAACCAAGTATTCCAAAGAGTTTAAAGAGAGCATCATTGCCCGGCTTTTGCAGCCGCAGAATGCTAGCGTTCCGGACGTGGCCAGAGAGACCGGGGTCCCCAAAGATACCCTCTACACCTGGCGGATCCAGTATCGTAATTCACAGGGTGGCCCGGTTGTCGTTTCTGGTCGTCAGACCGATAAGTTTACCAACGATGAAAAGTTGGCCGTCATGATCGAGACTGCCGGTCTCAACGAATTGGAACTGGGCGAATACTGTCGCCGCAAGGGACTCTACCCCGAACAGATTTCCGACTGGAAGAAGTCCTTCATCCAAGGGGACGGCTCCGATACCAGAAAGGCGGAACGCGAGCAATCCCGCAAGCAAAGCCAGACCATCAAGGCTCTTCAGCGTGAGTTGCAGCGTAAGGAAAAAGCTCTAGCCGAAGCCGCAGCGCTGTTGGTTCTTCAAAAAAAGTTCCAGGCGCTCTGGGAGGATCCCGAGGACGAAAAATCGAACTCCGGGAGCGCCAAGAAATGATCGATTTAATTGAAGATGCCTGCGCCGCCGGGGCGCGTCTGAACAAGGCTTGCGAGATCGTCGGGCTTTCGGAACGAACCGTACAACGCTATCGCCGGGACGGGCAGATCAAGCCAGATGGTCGCAAGGCTGCCGCTGTTGGTCGGGTGCCTGCTAATCGCCTGAGCAATGAAGAACGGGAAGAGGTTCTGGCAACCGCCAATCAGCCACAATACGCCCATTTGCCGCCCAGTCAGATCGTTCCAGCTTTGGCCGATGAAGGTCGCTATCTGGCCTCGGAATCAACTTTTTACCGGGTATTACGTGAAGAGAAACAACTGGCGCGTCGTGGTCGGGTCAGCCCTCCCACGCGCAAGCGACCTGAGCCGTTTCAGGCCACCGCTCCCAATCAACTCTGGAGCTGGGATATCACCTATCTTTCAACAACCGTCAAAGGGATCTATTTCTACCTGTATCTGATCATGGACGTTTATAGCCGCAAGATCGTCGGTTGGGAGATCTACGCCGAAGAATCCGCTGAGCATGCCGGCAATATCTTTCGCAAGGCCCACTTACGCGAAGGCATCGCGGGCAATGACCTGGTTCTGCACTCCGATAATGGTTCGCCGATGAAGGGCGCAACCATGTTGGGAACCCTGCAGAAACTTGGCGTAACACCGTCATTCAGCCGTCCGTCGGTCAGCAACGACAACCCCTACTCGGAATCCCTGCTTAAGACCCTGAAATACCACCCCTGTTTCCCAGAGAAGCCCTTCGACTCACTGGTGTAAGTTCTCAGATTAGCCTGCCCGGCATTTCCTGATTATCTTGATACTCCTTTCTGATTATTTTGAAACGCCCCGAAGGCCCCATTCAGCCTTCGGGGCGTTAGTGGCAAGGGGCAGGTTAAAACGGATCGTCGCTGTTCTCCTGCTCCAGTCGGTGACCATCGTCATGGGCGGTGAGTTGGCGGCAGTAGTCCTTGAGGAGTTGTTCCATCTGCTGCGCCAGGTCAAGCAGCTTGCCGGCATAGAAGATCTGATCTTCCGGGCTCATGGTCTTCTCCTTTCCTGATGTTCAGAACAATTCCGTGGCCGCCTGCCGCACATGCTCGGCGGTGACGACTTGGGATTTTTCGCTGGTGGCGGCGACCAGGGCGCCCCTGGCCAGATGGTTGGCTTTGCGGAACAGTCCGCCGGAGCCCTGATGGATGGCAGTGACGGCCTGGTCATCAAAGGGGGAATGGTTCAGTCCGGCGATTTTCAGGTGATGCTCCAGGTAGCACTCCATCCCTTCGCGGTTGACCTCCTGCAGATGTCTGCGGGCGATGATACGTGAGGCCAGCGGCACGGCGGTGCGATACAGCAGGTTGTCGGCCAGGTTGTTCTGACCGGCGAGGATAATCGGCAGGTAGGGTTTGGAATCCCCTTCGAACTGGGTCAGGGTGTGCAGTTCGGTAAAGACGTCGAGCCGTAGCAGCGAAGCCTCGTCGATGATCAGCAGCGGTTGCTGTTTCTTGCTCTGTACCAGGTTCAGGATCTGAGTGCGGATCAGACCGGTGAGGATGGCGCGGGATGAGGAGGCGGTCTGGATATCGAGTTCGGCCAGCAGTTGCCGATAGACCTCCAGGATCGAACCGGAGGTGGCGGTGACCCACAAGGGCTTGTACTTCGAGGGATGGAGTTGTCCGGCCACCCAGCGCAGGGCGGTCGACTTGCCGGCGCCGACTTCGCCAGTGACCAACGCGATGGCACCCAGTTCGATGGTGTAGAGAATCCGCTGCTGAACTTGCAGCAGATCGTCCGTCTTGAGGATCGCCTCCAGCGGCAGGTCGGCGGCAAAGGGCTGCCCCTTAAGGCCAAAAAAGGTGTGGTAGCTCATGGCTGCTCCCTTCTGGCAAACGACAGTTGCCCCTGCCGAACGCTGGTGTCTGTAGCAGACTCTTTCTGTTCCCGACCAACTTTGGCGTTGACGTGGGGATCGAGCGGTACGAGAAAGCCCTGTGTCTCCCCGCGCAGCACGATCTCGACCCTGGTTGGCGTTTCTTCGTGAAACAGCAGACCGACCTGCTCGCCGATCAGTCGGGTCGGGGCCTCGAAGGAGCGACCGTCGATGGAGACACTGCGGTCCTTGTTGACCCGGCGGCGCACCTCCTTGCGGAAGTGATCGTCCAGATCGATGGGCGGCTTGCGGATCAATTCCAGATGGGAGGCGAACCGCTCCAGTGGAGACTGGCCGGTGGAGGAATGGGGACGGCGGTGATAGGTCTGCTGGACCCAGTGATCCAAGGCCTGGTTGAGGTCTTCGAGTGTCTCTCCGGTAACAGCTGACAGCAACTGACTTCTGACGGTGCGAAAGAACCTCTCGATCTTGCCCCGTCCCTGCGGCGTATAGGGAGGCGTGTGGGTGATGGCGATCCCCAGGCAGGCGCAGACCTTCTCCAGATGCCGGCTGCGAAAGGCGGAGCCATTATCAACGTACAACTTGCGCGGCAGTCCGCGGGTGGTCAGGGCGGCGCGGTAAACCGTCAGGAAGCTGGCCAGGTTCTCTGACAGCATAAACCGGGCCTGGGTGATCAGCCGAGAGTGATCATCCAGAAAGGCGATCAGATAGCTCTTGCGCTTCTTGCCGTCAACCACCACATGCGGCCCATGCATGACATCCGATTGCCAGATGTCATTGGGAAACTCCGCCTCAAAACGGCGCCGGTCAACCGGGTCGCTGCCGGGTCGGCCGGAAAGACCAGCTTTCTTCAGCACCCGGTAGGCGGTCGACAGGCGCAGGGTGTAGTCGGGCGAGACCAGACCCTTGCCCTCCATCTCCTCAATCAGCTGCACCACCGGCAGCAGCGGCTTGGCCTTGCGCAACCGCACCAGGGAGAGGACCGTGTCCTCATCCACTTGACGGCAACGTCCGATATCACTGCGCGGTACCGGCTTCAACGAATCAAGCTGCCGACCGCTCTTCTCGTAGATCGTCACCCAGCGCCGGATGGTATTGGCACTGATGCGGGTGCGCTGCGAATGTGGGATATTCCAGCGCGCTGCCGCTTTCGTTTTGATCCGCCGGCCCCGTTCGCCATGCTCCAGGCGGGTTGCACCGACCAGATCACTGATCACCCCGAAGCGAAACAGGGCGATATCCTCTCGTTCCATCTCTGTCATCATCATCTCCTTGGGTTAGAGGGAAAAAATCCACCTCTAACATCACCGGGAGATTGACGGCAGAGAGACACTACGGTAGGGCGGCGGACCGGCACCGGAATTGTCACGCTGAAAGCAGAGGCTGACGGGGATGAAACCCTGGTCAAGCAATGCTCCGAACGCCTCAAAAACAGAATCACGAAACAGCCCCAGAACCGCACCGGCCATCCGCTTCAGACGCAGCCACCACTGCCGTTGGCGCGTCCGGGGCAGAGCACGACACCAGCGCCCGGATTCAGAACGACAGGCGACAGACTGGGTGATTTCGCTGATGGTGGAGCGGAACCGGCGCCAGTAACCGGCCGGTTTCAGACGATGAACAGAACGACAGCAGGAGCAGCGCAGACGCCGCAGCAAAACAGGCTCTAAAAGGCAGGAAAAATAGGCGAGAACAAACCCATGCCACCACAACGCTTGGCCACAACGCGGGCACCCGGAAGGCTTGACCCAGGGAAAATCTTTCCCCAGACGCGCAATCTCATTGACGTTTACTTCAACAGACAGTACCAATAAAGCAACTCCTTGCCGGGAGGGTCAATCCCTGCATGGAGGGGGCGGTGAGGCTCCTCTGAAGCCTCACCGCCCTGCCTCTAAAACAATGATGATGATCAGGTGCAATTTAATCTGAAATTCTCATTCACCTCTCTAACACATTGCGAAAATATGATGCCAGTTTTTATCAAGCCAATCTGAGATCTAACACTGGAAGAGGCCCGGATATGGGTTGCCGAATTCCAGCAGTGGTACAACGAAGAACATCGGCACAGTGCGATAACGTTCGTGACCCCAGGGCAACGCCACCGTGGGGAAGATATTGCGATATTGGCACTACGAAAAGCCCTTTATGAGAAGGCAAAAGCGGCATGCCCGGAACGATGGTCAGGAAATAGCCGCAATTGGGATCGTTTGGAAATTGTGAATCTGAATCCTCAAAAACCGATTCAGGAGCAGACTACAATCGAGCACAAAGCGGCATAAAAAAAGCGACATCTTCCTTGACAACGACCGACCGCAAAGACGCAAAGAACGCTAAGAAGGGCAGAGATAAGTGCTTGGTTTTGTTTTAAGCCCGAAACTGATCTTTCTTGCTGTGCTTTGCGCCTTGAGTGAGTGTAACGAACGGGCGGTAAGGTCTTTTCACCGCAAAGACGCAAAGAGCGCTAAGAGAGACAGGGATAAGGGCTTGGTTTTGTTTTAAACCCGAAACTGATCTTTCTTGCTGTGCTTTGCGCCTTGAGTGAGTGTAACGAACGGGCGGTACGAACGGGTTGAATTTGCTTATCATGTCGGAGGGGGAATTTTGGAAAATGTAATATCCAATAAGGTTGTTGGCACGGCAAATTTGTTCTAACGCGGTCACACGCATGGCACC
>JAKIUS010000158.1 GCA_021647445.1 Geopsychrobacter sp.
GAAGTTTGAGAGCAGATTTTGGCTCATTTGAGAGTAATAGCCGTAGCTATTGGTCGAAAAGGAGCTGAAATCTGGGCCAAACAGCCGGATTTGCAGCCGGATCATGGATAGTCCGACAGCCTCCTAGCGATCAGCCTGCTGAAATACTGACGAAAACCAGCCCCTCACTGCCGCTATTGGTGATGCCATGGGACTCTCCGGCCGGGGCGATCAGAACCGTACCGGGCGCAACGGCCACAGCATCCTCTTCTGCAGAGAGATAATCACCCACGCCTTCGAGCACAACCCAGTAGTGATCACCGGCGTGGACATGTGGCTTGATCCCCTGCCCGGGCAAGATACACCAGAGGGTCATGCGCCCGTGGGCGGTTTCGCCGAGAGCGACCTTGTTGGCCTTCTCTTTGTTGTAGGCGATTTTATTTTGATAGTTCGTGTATTCCATCATCACCCCTTGGCCAGCTCAATGCCGATACGGTTGCTACCATCGGCCAGCAACGCCTGAATGTCCAGATCTGAAAAATGGTAAGGAGCAAAGACCAACCCACTCGGCAATGTCTTATCGATCCGCAGCGGACCGCAGACCGAACCGATACGACTGGTCAACTTGACACGCGCGCCATCGACAACACCAGCTGCGGCCGCATCAGTCGGGCTGACGCAAATCGTGCCTGTACTCTCAACCTCAAGCGGACCAGCCGCCCAGGTCGTAGTAGTGCCGAAGTGATAAATCGATTTACCACTGATCAACTGCAGGCCGGTCTCGACCTCTTCAACCTTAGGCGTCTGATAATTAAACCCTTTGAGCTCGGGACGGTATGGCTGCTTAAGACAGGGGCGATTTCGTTCTTTGCCCACGAAACAGATATCCCCATACAGGGAGCTGAGACTACTGACCTCGGCCAAAATATCACTGCGCCCGATGCTGACACCCTGCTGGGTCAACCGCCCGAAGAGGCCGGCCAGAATCTCCCAAACTTCCCGAGCTTCGCCCGGCGAAGCGATCGCCTTTTCAAGGGAGCGCACGCGATGATCGAGGGAAGTAACACTGCCCCCCTTCTCCGCCCAGGAAGAACCGGGCAACACAACCTTAGCCAAGTTAGTCACTTCATTCGGCAGAATATCCTGCACCACCAGAAAATCGACCTTCTTAAGCGCCTTGCGCCAACGTCCAGAGTTAGGATAGGTCAGTGGATTGGTCGCGGCCAGATAGAGAAACTTGATACTGCCTGCCTCAATCCCCGCGAGGATGCCCAGAGCAGCAAGACCGCCTTCAGGCAGCTCAGCCTTCCAGGCCTTGCCATAGCGCTCGCGCGCTTCAGCGTAAGGCTGGTAGCCAGGCAGATATTCGGGACAGACGCCCATATCGAGCATGCCCTGCATATTGCCTTTTTCATCGAGCGGGAAGAGCCCACCGGCGTCGCCGCCGCGCAGGGCACCACAGAGGATCGCCAGGTCGGAAATAGCCACCGACTTTTCATAACCCCTAATACTCTTGGTAATTTCAGCACCGAAAATAATCGACACCGTCTTGGCGGCCCCGAGCATCTCGGCTGTCTCTTCAAGAAGATCACGCGCGACACCGGTCACGGCACAAACGGCATCGACATCAATTGCGTCGAGATGAACCTTGAGTTCTTCCGGATTCCCGAGATACTGATTGAGATAATCGCTGTCGAGCAGATTGCGCTCGTAAAGCAGACGGCTGATGCCGTTGGCCAACTCAAGTTCGGTCCCCGGTTTGCAGATCATGGCGACATTGGCAAACTTGCTCAGTTTGATGGTACGCATACCGGCGACAATCAGCTTGCCGTCATTCCGCCGACAGGAGTTTTGCACCTGCCAATCGACCGCCGGAACCTCGGCCGTCGGGTCGGCACCGAAGACCAGGACCGCTTCTGACTTGCCGATGGCGCTGAGCAAATTACTGGCACCACGTAACTTAAGAACAGATTCGGTCGCCTTTAAAGCGCGTAGAGCACCGAAACGGGCCTCTGAATCGATATTATTACTGCCGAGGGCAACACGGAACATCTTCTGAAACAGGTAATTCTCTTCATTGCTGAGACGCGGTGACCCCAACCCGGCCAGAGCCTGAGGACCGGAACTGTCGCGGATCGCCTCGATCCCTTCAACAAGCTTGTCGAAGGCCTGATCCCAGCTTGCCGACTGCTGTTCAATCAGCGGCTCGGTTAAACGCTCGGCATGATTGACATAGCCGTAACTGAAGCTGCCGCCGATACACAGAGTACCGTTATTGGTCGTTCCCTCGTCGTCGGAGGTGACCCGATAAATTTCATTCCCCTGGCTGTTGATATCGATCTGACAATGACTTGGGCAGAGGATACAGACAGAAGGGGTCTTGCGCATCGCCCAGGGGCGGGCCTTAAACTTGAAAGGCTTGGAATTGAGCGTCCCGGTCGGACAGACCGCCACACAGTTGCCGCAGAATTCGCAATTAAGCGCCTGCCCGTCAACCGTGTCGATGTAGGCCGCCTCACCTGGGTTATGGACCTTAAGAGCGCTGGCACCAACCAGTTCATGACAGACCTTGACGCACTTCTCGCAGAGGATACAACGCGACGGAACCTGCTGGATCAACGGCCAGTTGTTGATATCCGCCTGATTGAGGTTCTCGCCCTCAAAACGCTGGGTATCGACTTCAAGGTTATAGCAACTGTCCTGCAGATCGCATTCGCCACCGGCATCGCAGACAGGACAATCCAGCGGATGATTGACCAGCATCAACTGCATCACCTGCTGACGGATTTTGTGCAGCTTTTCATTCTGAGTCGTGATCAACATTCCTTCGATCGCCGGGGTATTGCAGGCGGTCATCGGCTTGTTAATCCCTTCGATCTCGACCACGCAGAGGCGACAAGCACCGGTCGGGGAGATCTTTTTCAGAAAACAGAGTGTCGGGATCTTGACCCCGACCTTTTCAGCGGCCGCAAGGATGGTAGCACCCTTGGCAATCTCTACGTCACGACCATCAATCTTGAGGTTGACCATGAATTTCTCCACATCAGGCAATCGACCGGAATTGAGTCCCCGGCTCTTTCGCTCTGGTTTTATCGTTTCAACCGACCGCAATCATACCAACACGGTAACAGCGCAGACAGCGCTCAGCCTCGGTAACCGCCTGACTCTCAGGCATGGCCAGTTCGATTTCATCGTAGTTGCGCGCACGTTCAACACCACTGACCTTCGGCTGATGTTCACGATGCAGTCCGCCACAGATACCGGCGTCTTCATTCTTATCGAACACACCCAATTCGGCGACTAGATCTTCCATTGCATCGGCATCGTCACGATAGGCCTTGCCTTCCATCAGCCAGCGCGACATGGCACTAGCGGCCCGTCTACCCTGACCAACGGCAGCTACTACCGTCATGGGGCCGATTTCACAGTCGCCACCGGCAAAGACACCTTCAGAATCGGTCATCAACACACCATCCTTGGTCACGATGGTGCTCCAGCGGGTGGTCTCGATTCCCAGGTCATCCTGCTCTAAGAAGCTGAGGTCAGGATCCTGCCCAATGGCCGGAATAACCATATCGCAGGGGATGACATATTCACTGCCCGGTACCGGGGCCGGACGCCGGCGGCCCGATTCATCCGGCTCACCGAGCTCCATGACCACCACTTCAACACCGACAACCTTGCCATTTTCGTGCACCAGCTTTGTCGGGTTGCGCAGAAACTCAAACTGTACGCCCTCTTCATCGGCATCATCGACCTCATAGGATTCCGCCGGCATCTCCTTACGGGTTCGCCGGTAGATAAGGATCGAGTCTTCAGCACCCTCGCGCAGGGCAACCCGCACACAGTCGATGGCGGTATTGCCACCACCGACCACGATCACCCGCTTGCCGGTGACAATCGGCTGGCCCAAGGCCACGGTGCGCAGATAGTTGATGCCACCCTCCGAGAAACCCTCGTACCCCTTATCTTCACCATCCACGCCCATCGGCTTGGAGTGGAACGCGCCCACACCGAGGAAGACAGCGTCATATTTTTCCTTCAGCTCTTTTAAGGAAACATCGACGCCGAGCTTGGTGTTGTAATGGATCTCAACACCTAAGCCCTTAACCACTTCATATTCGCGGCGCAGCAGTTCACGCGGCATGCGATAATCGGGAATCCCGACGGCAACCGTACCGCCCGGTTCAGGCAGCATATCGAGAACGGTAACTTTAAAACCATCCAAGGCCAGGTAGTAGGCGGCCGAGATACCAGCGGGTCCACCTCCGACAACACAGATGGTTTTCCCCTTGGCCGGGGCCGGTTTCATCGGCGGCTGCTTGTGGTGCATCCACTCATGATCAGCGGCAACCCGCTTAAGCACCATGATACTGATCGGTTCATCGACCAGCGCACGGCGACAGGCGGTTTCACAAGGATGCGGACAGACCCGCCCACAGACCGCCGGAATCGGCATATTGCGCCGGATAACGTCGAGAGATTCGTCAAAGCGGCGATCCTTGATCTCTTCGATATAGGCCGGAATATCGATATGCGCCGGGCAACGATCCATACAGGGCGCAGTCAGTTTATCGGTATAACGCAGACCATTTTGCGAAGCTTTTTCACCCCGGATATATGCCAGGTAATCATCCCGGAAATAACGAATACTGTCGAATACCGGTATGGCCGAGGTCATACACAGGGTGCACTTGCAGGTTTCAAGCAACAGTGACAAATCTTCGATGATTTGCAGGTCTTCTTCCTGGCCATGCCCAGCTTGAATACGTGCCAGGGTATCCTGAAGAACACGGGTGCCTTTTTTGCCGGGTGTGCATTTGCCGCAGCAGTATTTTTCTTGCACCCGCTTCATATACTCAGCGGCCATGGCGACAACATCGACTTTTTTGTCGAGCAGAATGATCCCATCCCAACCGATAAAAGCCTTGACCTCACCATCTTCAAGATACTGAGCAGGGAGTTTGATCTGCAACTCACTCAAGGGCTGAGGCTGCCCCTTGCGATTGTCGACGATCTCTCGCCCCCAACTGGAAAATATTACCTCTGTCAAACTGTCCTCCTGTAACCTGCTTCGACCTCCCTGAATCAAGGAGGTCGAGAACCCCTATCCGGGGATATTTACTCGTTTACTCGACGACTTATC
>JAKIUS010000159.1 GCA_021647445.1 Geopsychrobacter sp.
CCTTGACCTTCTCCCCCAGAGAGGTGAGCCACATTCTAGTCTCCAAAGGGTCAAGGGCATAGTTAAGCTTTGCGCAAATGGTTCCCCATTCCGGTTGGTTGCCAGGACGCTCATCATCCCATCGACTGACACGGTTGATCCCTTCCGGATCAAGAAACATTGGAGCGAAGTCAAATAAAGGAGAAAGGGAAACTTGGTCACCTATTCTTAAAATAGCGGAGTTGCGCCCATGATTGTCGGTATTGCGCAGCGCCAGATTTAAAACATCGCGCAGCAGATATTCGCGAAGCTCTGTGCCAGGATCGGTTACGTACTTAGCCAGCGACTGGCAATAGACATCATGATGTACTGAAGCGCCAAACCCCGGAATGTTTGCCAACGCATACAGACTGTGCATTCCATGACGAACGACTGCTCCATTTTCGATCACGCGATCAAATCGTGGGACGAAAAGCGTTTCGTTTTGATATTCGAGTGGTTCACCGGTCCGAATGCCAAACCGGCGAGCGACTTCCAGATATGAGGCTTCATTTCTCAAAATCTGTTGATTGCGTTCGTCGGCCCGTCTCCCCCGGGGAAATTTGACCAGCCAGAATTTGCTGATTTGACCGTCCGGTAGAGACCCTTCGGCATGAAACATTCCCGCGCTATCCTCAACGAGGAGATATTTTGGGGCCTCGCCTTGGACGCTGGACCCACCCGCTACATGTGCACCACGTTCTGCCGCGTATTCGAGAAAATCTTCACGTTGTTCGAGAATATCGATTCGAGGGAATCCGATTTTAAACTGATCAGGGGGAGGTGGAAGTACTGCTTCAGCAATTCGAAGATGTCCTGGTGGATTACCTGCACCCTTGATAAGTAAAAGCCATTCTACTTGTAGACCATCTTTAGCAATCTGCATACGCCTGAGCCAGACGCGCCGACCGGCGCCAGAAGGTAACAGGTCGATCAAAAATGGGGGCCAGGACTCGAAACGGAAGAGTTCAAATCCAACGTCTAACCCCGGGATCAGTTCCGCCTTGAGGTTACCGAGGTTGCCAACGGCATAATCGACATCGTACTCCAGACGGCATGCTCCATCGGTCCCCTTATTAAGAGATGTTGGATAGGGTTCAAACGTCGCGGCAATCTGCCAACGACCATTAAGATATATTTCGATATGACAATTCATTTTGATTCACAATAGTGGTGATGGAGGTCAAAGATATCGGAGGAACCCTTTCACATTGCCCACTATAGTGAACATTTCTGGCCATTACTGCAAGAATTTATTCACTTTAGTGGTCCCTTGGTGTTCGGTCTGGGTTTTGCTAATGATGAAAGTGGATTTATCAAGAGCAAATGCTTGATCTAAATATCAAATCCCTCTCCCCAGGGCCCAGTTACATCCGACTCGGGGAGCCATACGAATCAAGGGTCTGCAGGTTTTAAATCTGCAGACCCTTTTTGTTTTCCAGGGACAATTTCGAAACTGCCTCAATCCACTTTTTCTTTTCTGGAAAGATCGAGCTAATCCAAGGTCTCCCAAAGTTCAGCGGCCTCTTTCCATTTCATCGCCTCATCAACATCCTGTGTTACTCCGGTCCCGGTTGAATACATGATTCCCAGACAATACTGAGCTTTAGTGTGACCCTGATCTGCGGCGCGTGTCCACCATTCACGTGCTTCGGCATAATCACGCGTAACACCCTTGCCATTGATATACATCACACCGAGATTAAATTGAGCATCGGGGTTGCCGGCATCGGCAGCGGTCAACCACCAGCGGTGCGCGGCCTGAAGGTCGGTCGCGACGCCCAACCCTTTTGCATAGAGCTGACCGGCAGCGACCATCGCCCGCAAGTGGCTACGGTGCGCGGCCTTCAAGTACCATTTTAATGCTTCTCCCGGATCCCTGATCTCGTCATTGCCACGAGTCAGAATGCTGCCGAGACTGTACTGCGCATCGATATAATCCTGCTCTGCCGCCTTCTGCAGCCATTTACGCGCCTCGGTAAAATTTTGCAAGACGCCGGTTCCACGCGCGTGCATCAAACCCAGGTGATACTGAGCCGTCGGAAACCCTTGATCGGCCGCCTGCCTGAACCATTGCTTGGCCTTGGCATAATTCCGTTTGACCCCTTTACCAACGAGATACATATGCCCCAGGGTAAACTGAACCTTGGGATTTCCCTGTTCAGCCGCCTTGCTCCACCAACGCTTGGCCTCGGAGAAATCCTTGGGCACACCATGTCCCTTGGCATACATCAGGCCGAGATTGTATTGAGCATCGGAAAAATCCTGTGCGGCCGCCAGACGGAACCACCTGAGGGCTTCATCAAAATCGGCTTCGACACCACGCCCCTTAAAGCTTGCCTGCCCCAATTGATTCTGAGCGCGGGCATAATCCTGCTTTGCCGCCAGAAGATACCAGGAGACAGCCTCCTCAGGATTCTGCTCGCACCCTTTACCAGTGTCAGACATCCGCCCGAGCATGAAGATCGCTCGCGGATAGTCCTCTTGAGCGGCTAACTGAAACCACTTAAGCGCAGCTGTGTAACTTTGCTTCACCCCCTTGCCATGATAATAGTTCATGCCGAGACGGTAATGAGATTGGGCCATTCCACTCATAGAGACACCTTCCCCTCCTTCAGTCTTCGCTGCAACCCGCACATATCTGACGAGCTATTAAAACCAGCTATAAAATACCAGTAATTACAAAGGTTTTCAAGATTGGACATTATTGCTATAGAGGACGGGCCAAAGTGCGCCCGATCAGGCCGGTATTGAGTAATTCCGTACGGGTAAAATCGGCTCCAACATCTTCAAGATTCGCAGCCTTACGACAGATCTGCAGCACACCGAGACAGGCCTGCGGACTCCGAATTGGCACACTCATGATCTTCTGAATCGGAAAGGCCTTGCCACCCAGCCTTTTCAGGGGAAAGGCTTCGAAAATTGAGGCATGACGGGTTGCGCTGAAGTGATTATCCATCAAACTCTTGCCGTCCCGATAGGTTCGGGCCGCCAGCGAGTCCTTGGCCGAAAAGGGTATGGTCCCTGAATTACGTAAATCACGCGGCCAGAGGAATCCGAGGGCACCGGCCTCTTCGTCGGCCAGAAAGAGCGCAATCTCCCCCACATCAACTTCCAGCCCCTGACAGAGCGCCTTTATCACCGTGTCCAGACCCTCGGCACGTAAATCACGGCTAGAAATCAAACGATCAAGATTACGACAAAACTCTTTGATATCCACAACAACCCTCCTCCCATAAAACATTGAAGCATAGAATCTGATAACACAACTGACTCATACCGTCAAAAGAAGTTCATCACCAGCAGTGCCGCCAGATAATTATCGACCAAATTTGAACTGGCCGCACAGGCCAGCTGATATGAAAAAAGGATGGCCCATACTGCGACCATCCCTTTTTCATATGTTATAGGCTTAAAATACGCTTAATCAAGAAGAGCCCTGGCTTCTTTCAGCAAATTCTCGGCAGTAAAACCGAACCGGGTCATCAACTCAGCAATCGGAGCACTCGCACCATAGCCGGTCATGCCGATCACCTTGCCCGCAGAGCCGACATAGCGTTCCCAACCGAAGGTCGAACCCGCTTCAATCGCGACCCTTCTGTCACAGCTTGGCGGTAGAACCTGATCGCGATAGGCCTGATCCTGCGCCTCAAACAGCTCCCAACTCGGCAATGAGACCACCCGCGTGCCCACACCCTCGGCTTGCAACGCTTCGCGAGCGACCATGGCGTGCTGCACCTCGGAACCGGTTGCGATGAGAATCATCTGCAGCTCTCCCTCTTCAGCCGCCAGAACGTAACCACCCTGCTGCAGACCAGAGGCCGGAGCAAAGGTCTCGCGATCGATGGTCGGCAAACCCTGACGGGTCAAAACCAACATTGTCGGACCCTGACGATTGACAAGGGCGGCTTTCCAAGCCTCGACGGTTTCGTTGGCATCGCCCGGACGAATCACGGTTAAATTCGGCATCGCCCGCAGACTGGCAAGATGCTCGACCGGCTGATGGGTCGGACCATCTTCGCCAAGGCCGATGGAATCGTGGGTCATGACATAGATCGGTGCCAGGCCCATCATCGCTGCCAGGCGGATCGGCGGACGCATGTAATCAGCAAAAATAAAAAATGTTCCTGCAAAGGGGATAATCCCGGGGGTATGGCAGAGGCCATTCATGATCGAACCCATGGCGTGCTCCCGAATCCCGTAATGGATATTTCGACCGCTCTGACCGGGCAGCCAGGAATCGGCACCCTTGATCTCGGTATTGTTTGAGGGCGCAAGATCGGCAGAACCACCCAGCAGCAGCGGGATCTTCTTTGCCAGTGCCTGAATCGCCGCACCGCTCACTTGGCGGGTCGCCTTGGCCCCATCCTCGACCGTATATTCAGGCAGATCACTCCCCCAACCGGCGGGCAGTTCACCATCGGCGACCGTGAGCCAGTCCGCAACCTCGGGACAGGATTTCTTGGCCGCCAGTTGTTGTTGCCAGGCCGCTTCCTGCTCGGCACCACGCTCGTCCAATCGGATCGGCGCAAACTCGCGATCCCGCATCTGAAAGCGGCGGCCGCCTCGGATGCCTATGCCATTCCCGCCGGCCTGCTCCTGGCCTCGACGCAATATCGAATCAAGGCCTACGACGACGCGATTCAATCCTGCAAAAACGTACTCGAAATCGATTCATCGAATCTGACCGCAATCTATACCCTGGGCCTGAGTACGCTCGCCGCGAATCGACCCGAAGAAGCGTTGCAGCAAGCGATGCGCATTCTCGAGGTCAAGCCCGATGCACAGAACGCAATCATCTTGCAGGGCAGCGCACTCGTCGCCCTCGGCCGGGCCGATGAGGCCGAGCAGATCTGGCTCACGCTCCGCGAACACACGGCGGCTTCAGGCAATTCGAACGACAGTGCCCGCGCCTGCACCGAACTGGCCCTCTTCTATCAATCTCAAGGGAATTCCTCACGTGCAGAGGAGCTCTACACGGAATGTCTCAGCGAATATCCGACCCATTCCTACCTCCATGACTCCGCCAGCGACTTCTACATTCGTCGATCCGAACCCGCCCGCGCGATCGAAATCCACAAG
>JAKIUS010000160.1 GCA_021647445.1 Geopsychrobacter sp.
TGCGCATTGGCAATTTCCGGTTTACGCGGGTCACCATTCTGAGCAATCAGATAGCAAGCGAAACGGGACAGGTGGTAATCATCGACAACCTGCACTGCGCCTTTACCGCCTGTGATCGGTTTGCCGGCGTCGGCAAAGTGATAATTCGGCTTATTTCCCGATTGTTCACAAGAGACCATCGCCCGTTTGATGGCGTTATCGAAACGTCGCCATTGGCGATAGCCTAGCAGTGATTGCAGTTCGCGGGCGCTCCAGTATTCGGCGTCATGATCATTGATCTTTTTGATCCCCTCGAAGGAACCCTCCCCTTGCACCGGTAAACTCTTGTTCGGCATGCCCCACCTCCTGTTGTTAAGTTTCCTGATTCGTTACAATCTTCAGCTATGGATGAAAATGATCCTTTCGCCCTTGAAGGGGGCCTATGGGCGAGAGTGCTTTTTGTAGGAGCGGCTTTAGCCGCGAGAATTTTATTGTCATACGGCAACATCAATCGCGGCTAAAGCCGCTCCTACATAAGAGGGTTAGGGTGAAAGGTCAGCAAAATTCTCCTTTAGCCTTCATCCGCCACCTTCGCACTCATGGGGAGGGAAAGGCTGAAACCTAATCTCGACCAAACCACCATCCCAACAAAAAGGAGGCAGCCAGACTGCCAAGTCCGCAACTATGAGTTGTTTCTGGTCTCAACCCCTGGCGTTCATAGCCGGGCAGCTCGTCAACCCAGTGGTTGAAACACTCAAGTTCCGCTTCGGCATCCAGCACCAGTAACGGCATCTCCGGGGTGCTGCCGCTCTTCAGGGCTTCCAAGCCGTTGAGTAGATCACGCATGGGACGTTCCAGAACGGCTGAAAACAGTTGCTGGCCCGCTTCTAATCCGTAGGGGAAGGGCTGTTGCCACAGGGCATGGTAACCTGCGACCATCCCGTCGGTCGCCAGAAGCAGATCCTGGGCTGTAAGTTGCTCGGTGCTTTTTTGCAAGGTCACGCAGGTGAAGAAAATAATCCTCACAACTCTCCAGGGCCTCTTGTAAGTCCAGAAACTCGGTTCCTTGGGGAGCTGGTCGCTGAAGGAGCCCGTTGCGTAAAACCGTAATCAGCTCACTAAGGTCTACGGCTGATAAGGTAAAGTCAATTCTGTCCATAATGCCCCCAGTTGAAATGAATTCTTTAAAATGGACAGATAATAGCAGATCCCCTCTCTGATTACCGTCTCTTTTGTGCGGGTGTTTCAGCGATTCAGCTCCCGTCATCTGCTTCGTCCTGCGGCAAAAGGAATCAAACCTGTTATAAATAAGAGACCAGCTTTGTCGGCTGCCTGCACTTTTTCGCACATGCAAAGGAGTTACAGGTCATGTCTTATCCCAAATCTCCTACTGCGGTTAATCCCAACGAAATCGAAGACCGCGAGTGGCGGGAATCGATCGATTACGTGTTGCAGAGCGCAGGTCCCGAACGGGTGAAACAGTTGTTGCGGCTGCTGCAGGTGCGCGCTCTGCAGCAGGGCGTCAGCATCCCTTTTACCGCTAATACCCCCTATATCAATACCATTCCTCGTAACCAGCAACCGCTGGTACCTGGAGATCGTGAAGTCGAACGACGGCTTAAGTCGTTGATCCGCTGGAACGCCATGGCGATGGTGGTGCGAGCCAACCGTGAATCAGCGGGGATTGGCGGCCATATTTCGACCTTCGCATCGACCGCCACCCTGTGGGAGACCGGCTTCAACCATTTCTGGCGTGGCCGCACCGATGCGTTTCTCGGTGACATGGTTTATTTTCAGGGTCATGCCTCACCGGGCATTTATGCGCGGGCCTTTTTGGAGGGACGGCTCTCCGAGGATGATTTGAAGGGCTTCCGTCACGAACTGCGGCCCGGAAAAGGTGGGCTGTCATCCTATCCGCATCCCTTTTTGATGCCGGATTTCTGGGAGTTTCCGACCGTCTCCATGGGGCTGACCGCCTTGAATGCCATCTATCAGGCGCGCTTCAATCATTATCTGGTTGATCGCGGTCTGCGCAAGGGGAGTGGGCGTAAGGTCTGGGCGATGCTCGGCGATGGCGAGATGGATGAACCGGAATCCTTAGGGGCTATCAGCCTGGCAGCGCGCGAAAAGCTCGACAACCTGATCTTCGTTGTCAACTGCAACCTGCAACGGCTCGACGGGCCGGTGCGCGGTAACGGTAAGATCATTCAGGAACTGGAGGCTGTTTTTCGTGGGGCCGGATGGAAGGTGATCAAGGTGATCTGGGGGGATGACTGGGATCGGCTGCTTGAGGCGGATAAGAGCGGTAAGCTGGTGCAGCGCATGGATGAGGTACTCGACGGTGAGATGCAGAGATTCACCTTAAGTAATGGCGCTTACGTGCGTGAACACTTCTTCGGTAAGTATCCGGAGCTTCTCGAACTGGTCAAGGATTACACGGATGAACAGTTGGGACGGCTGACCCGAGGTGGGCATGATCCGGATAAGGTTTATGCGGCTTATAAGACGGCGATTGAACACCAGGGGGCACCGACGGTGATCCTTGCCCACACCATCAAGGGTTATGGTCTCGGTGAAGCCGGTGAGGGGAAGAACATCACCCACGCGCAGAAGAAGCTCAACGAGGAGGAACTCAAGGCCTTCCGCACCCGCTTCAATATTCCGATCAGCGACGAACAGATCGCCGAGACTCCTTTTTACAAACCGTCCGAGAACAGCCCGGAGATGATCTATCTTAAGGAACGCCGCGCGGCCTTGGGCGGTTACCTGCCGAATCGTCTTGATGCCGGTTATCCCATGGCCTGTCAGACCGAGGAGCTCTTCCGTGAATATTATGCAGGATCGGGCGAGCGGGCGCTCTCGACCACCATGGCCTATGTGCATCTGTTGACCAAGTTGTTGCGCGATCCCGAGTTCGGCAAGCTGATCGTGCCGATTGTGCCGGATGAGGCGCGCACCTTCGGCATGGAGTCGTTGTTTCGCGAGGCGGGGATCTATAGCCATGTCGGGCAGCTTTATGATCCGGTCGACAAGGGCAGCCTGCTCTTCTACAACGAAAAGAAGGAGGGTGCGATCCTCGAAGAGGGCCTCAGCGAAGCGGGATCGATGGCCAGCTTCATCGCCGCCGGGACTGCCCATGGCAATAACGGCGTGCAGTCGATCCCCTTCTACACCTTCTATTCGATGTTCGGTTTTCAGCGGGTCGGTGATCTGATCTGGGCGGCCTGTGACAGTCGGGCGCGTGGGTTTTTGATCGGCGCAACCGCAGGGCGTACCACCCTCGCCGGTGAAGGGTTGCAGCATCAGGATGGACATAGTCATGTCTTGGCCTTGACCCCGACCAGGGTTAAGGCCTACGACCCGGCCTATGCGTATGAACTGGCAGTGATTATCCATGACGGCATGACCCGCATGTATTGTCATCACGAGGATCTGATCTATTACCTGACGGTGATGAATGAGACCTACACGATGCCAGCGATGCCGAAAGGTGCAGGGGTGCGCGAGGGTATTCTGAAGGGGATGTACCGTCTTCATAAGTCGACGCTTAAAGCGACAAAGGGCAAGGTCCATCTGCTCGGCAGCGGGGCTATTTTAAATGAAGTGCGCAAGGCACAGCAGATGTTGGAGCAGGATTATGGCGTTGCTGCCGATGTCTGGAGCGTGACCAGCTACAAAGAGCTCTACAGCGATGCGGTTGAATGTGAGCGCTGGAACCTGCTTCATCCAGACAAAAAAGCCCGGACACCTTATGTGAGCAGTCTGCTGGCTAAAGAGCGGGGTAGTTTTGTCGCGGCCAGCGATTATATGAAGGTGCTGCCGGCAACCATCGCCGCCTGGCTTCCCGGCCCCCTGCATTGTCTTGGCACCGATGGTTTCGGGCGCAGTGATGATCGGGAGCATCTGCGCGATTTCTTCGAGGTCGATGCGCGGTATATCACCCTCGCCGCGCTTAGGCAGCAGGTCGCGGTGGGAGATCTGCCGAAGCCCGTTTTAGCGAAAGCGATCAAGGATCTAGGCATAGATCCAGATAAGCTGAACCCGCATAGGGATTAGGGGGGCAGAACCAAAGGTTTGAATCGATAGACAAGGAACCTTATGAAAGTTGAAATTAGAATACCTGAAATCGCCGAAGGGGTTACCGCCGGGACGGTCGTGGCGCTGAGCGTTGCGTTGGGGGAGCAGGTTGAGGTCGATCAGACCCTGCTGGAACTCGAGACCGATAAGGCGGTGGTAGCGATTCCGACGCCGGTCGCCGGAACGATCAGCGCGTTGCAGGTCGCCGTCGGGGATGTTGTCAGTATCGGTACGGTGATGGCATTGATTGAAGGTGCGTCTGTAGAGCCTTCAGAGGTGCAAGAGAAGCGGGTCTCATCTCAGATCGACCCTGTTGAGCTGCCGCCAGATGCTGTGGAGTCGAAAACGGTGGAGCCCTCTTCGCCGGTGCTTCTCAAGGTGGGGGGGACAGAACCTGTGCCAGAGTTTAACCCGCTGCCGGGTGAACAGCAGGTTGCGGCCGCCGCACCCTCGGTGCGGAGACTAGCCCGTGAGCTCGGAGTAGATATTCATCGGGTGGCAGGGAGCGGTCCGCGGGGCCGCATCGCCGCCGAGGATGTTAACACCTATGTGAAAAAGACCCTGCAGGCGGTGGGGTCGAACCCGGCTGCAAATTTTTCCACTCAGCGGCCACTGCCCGATTTCAGCCGTTTCGGGACATTTCGCCGTGAACCCCTCTCGCGCGTGCGTGAACTGACCGAGACTAGGTCTGAGTGGTTTTCCTGCGCCCACTGTGAACCCCTCTCGCGCGTGCGTGAACTGACCGGCGAAGCCATGGCTTACGCCTGGGCGACGATCCCGATGGTGACCCAGTTCGACAAGGCGGTGGTGGGTCGGGTTGACGAGTTTCGTCAGGCGTTCAATGCCGGGGCGACAGCGGAAAGAAAACTGACCATGACCGCTTTTCTGGTCAAGGTCTGCGCCGCTGCATTACGAACCTTCCCAGAGCTCAATAGCGTCCTCGATCAGGCGAGGTCTGAGCTGATTCTGCTCGATTATATCAATATATGCGTGGCCGTTGATACGTCTCATGGTCTGCTTGTGCC
>JAKIUS010000161.1 GCA_021647445.1 Geopsychrobacter sp.
CCCACTGGTTGCCGGTGGTGGTCTTGGTATAGACGAGCGATAAGTTGTTGGCGTTGCCCAGGGAGTCGAAAAACTCCACGTCGGTTTTATGGGTTGAGCCAGCGGGATCTAAAGGCAGGTTTGCGCCGATGGCGACGTTCGTGGTCGCGGCGGCGGTGCCGCCCACCCGGTTCAAGTTGATGCTGGACAGATAATCGCTCGATATGATGTTCTGGTTGGTCACCGTTAGGCTCGAATTCGCGGGGACCACCTTGCCGCCCGCATCGGTGGGCCAGCCCTGGATATAATACCCTTGCGAGTTTTTCAAGAAGCCCTGATCATCTTGGATGAAGGATCCGGCGCGGGTGTAATTGTTGGTAACGTTGCCGGTTGAGGGATCACTGACGATGAAGAACCCCGGGCCCTCGACCGCCAGGTCGGTATTCAATTCGGTATTCTCAAAGGTCCCCTGGCTGAATATATTATCGACCACCGAGAGACCGACCCCGCGGCCGACCTGGGATGACCCACCGGAACCCGAGATGGAGCTGGAGAGCAGATCGCCAAAAATGGTGCGACTAGCCTTAAATCCGATGGTGTTGGCATTGGCGATATTATTACCGATAACGCTCATGGCGTTGCCGTTGGCGTTAAGACCACTAACACCACTGAACAGTGAACTGGATATTCCCATGGTTTTGCTCCTTGTCGAGAGGATACCTCTGTCGGTCGGTACCCCGCGAACCTCCTCAATGAGGACCGGTTCGGCTAAGCGATAACTGCACTATCGATCTTGGTAAAAACGTTGTTCTTCAACTGTTCGCGATCAACTACCGTGACCACCGTTTCATTTTTGACGCTGACAACCAATGCCGTGTCATCGAGCAGGACCAGCGAATCTCGGCCGCCCTTAGCATCGATTTGAGCGACGGCCCGATCCAATCTTTCGAGCTGCGCGCCGTCAAAATCGATATTGCGCGCCTGCATACGATTTAATGCGTGACCCGAAAATTTAAGCGCTGACTTCTGCTGCGCTTTTTGCAATAACTGCTCAAATGGCCCACTCTGCCCTTGCCCCGCCGCCGGTTTCGGCCGCGTCTGCCCTACAGGGCGAATCGGTTGGGGGATAATGGTCAGACGATCACTCATAGCGTTGCGCCCACAACACGTTCAACCTTGGCCATGCTGAAGGTTCCCGCGGCAGTCGTCAGGCTGGTTTGATCCGCTGCCATTTCGACCCCGGAGACAATGCTCCGTATCAGACTGGTGCTCTCAAGCGTTTTATCGTCGGCATCCACAGCACGGGCAACCAGGCTGTAAGTCCCGGGCGTAACCGGCTGACCCAAGTCACTGGTTCCGTCCCAATCAACAAAATGATCCCCTGACGAGGTCCCATTCGCAGAGAGGGTCGCAACGTTATAACCATTGCTGTTGAGGACAAAAAGTTCGACCCGATCGGCCGGGGTATCAAGACGATAACCCAGGCTCTGCTGGCCACCCGTCGTTTCAAACTGGGAGCTCTGAACCACAACTTCTGCTCCCATCAAGCCTAAAGCCGACTGTTTTTCAATCTGGCTCGACATGCCTGCAAAGTTATCAAGCTTTGTATTCATGTTACTCAGCTGTTCAAGCTGACTGAACTGAGCCAACTGCGCGGTAAACTCTGTCGCATCCGCCGGATTCAAAGGGTCTTGATTCTGCAGTTGAGCGACCAGTAATTTGAGAAAGTCATCCTTTCCCATTGAGGTTTCTTTACTCCCTTGAGTCCGAAAAGGACTCGCAGAATCAGTAACACTGGCGATTGTAGACATAGGCTTCTCCTAAACGCGCAGGCTGATACCGCCACCTGCATTTTGAACCAATTGCTGAAGTGGAATTTCAAGTTCCTGTTGCTGCCAGTCGGGATCAAGCCAAGGACTTTGCGGAGACGATTGTTGTTGCTGCTGTTGTTGCCAGGCAAAACCCTGCTCGGCAGACTGATCCTGACTGCTCTGAACATCTACGCGAAATTCATCAATTTTTAAACCCTGCTGTTGCAACGCAGCTTTGAGCTGCGCGAGATTACGATCGAGAACCTCTTGCACCTGATGAGTCTGAGTCTGCAGATGAGCGCGTAACCGATCACCTTCAATAATCAGGTCAAGCCGGACCGAACCAAGTTCGGCAGGATGAAGGCGCAAGCGCATCCGACCACTCTCCCCATCCGTGCTTCCCGCCAAGTGGGTCACCACCTGATCAACCAACTGGCTCTCAGCCATTTTTAGGCCGGAAGGCAGCTGCATAATCTTGGGGGCATCACTGTTGAATTGCGGACCCTGCTGTGGACCTACCGTGGCAGCATTGAGCCCCACCTGAGTTTGAAGATTCGCGGCCAAAGACTGAGCATCAACCTTTACAGCTTTCAACGTAATATCATCCGTCGGCTCCAGCTCAGCCTCCAGTACCGCAGCATTCTGCGGCAAGACGGTAGCGGCAACTTGCACGTTGCCCTTTTGGAGTGAACCCTTAGCGGCGTATTCCTCACGCAATGTTGGCGGTTCTTGGCGCGGCTTCAATAAACGGGCGATCTGATCTTCCTGAAGACTCGCATCGGCAACGGGGGCAGCACTCTCAGCAACAACATCTGGCCCCGGCGCGCGATCAAGAGTCGCGGCCAGGCCCGCACCGCCAAAAGTTTGTGCCGTTTGTGCCGTTTGTGCCGTCGCAAACCTAAACTCTGGAACGCTGGCGAGTTGCTTTTTCAGATCGGCAACCAGCGGATGTTCGGCAAAAGATTCCGGCACCTGACCACTTTGCAGCATGACAGCCATCAACCCCTTGAGCTCGGCAATCTCCGCGTCGCTCAAAACCGGCTGCGCCGCTTCCACGGCATGAGCATCAGGGCTGGGCACTTCTGTCGCTTGCTCAAGGACTTCAAGGGCAGTGGCCAAAACCTCGCCGAGATCATGCGTCCCCTCCTGTTGAGGTTGCAGCCAGGCACCGATCAATTCTTGCGTACGTTCTGCTGCGACGACCAGATCAGCATTTTCCGGAGGGGTCACAAAGGGGGCACTTTGGTCAAACAATGCCGCCATAAAAAATGGCGCGGCGCCGGAGTCAGCGGCGCCAGGTTGTTCATCAAGCCCTTTTTCTTCAACCTCTTGGCTGTGGGTTGAGATCAACTTCTCCTGCTTCTCCTGCTCCTCCTGCTCGGAACTCTTAACCTTGTCAGTAACGACATCTTCCTTGGCGACCTGTTCAGATGTTTGCTCTTTGGGCTGGGCAACAACTTTCTTTTCTTCACTACCCAAGACCTCTCCAAAGGGTTTCTCTGACGAGTCCGGAACCTCCTTTGCGGCAACAGCAGCAGTCGTTTTGCCACTGGGCTTAAAATCTTGAACCATCATTCCCTGCATATGCATTCACCGCCCTTCGTAAAATCTTATCCCGTTTATTTAGTAACTCGGAACCCGATCAACCGGTAGCTGGGTAAAACCTGTACTCAATTTTGTAGCGGTCTTGCGATCGAGGTTGTCGAGAATTTTACCAGCATTCTTCTTGTTCATGGTCCCAAGAAGTTCAATAGCCAACCTGGGGTTGAGACCCTTAATCAGGTCTGCGGCCTTCATTGAATTCATTTTTTCATAAATTTTACCCAATTCAACGACCCGCTTCCCCTCCTCATCCTGCTTGCGATTCAACAGTTTCAACAACTCCTGACGCAGGTTATTCATCTGAACGAGCTTCTTATCGACCTCCAGTTGCAGAGTCTTTAGCTGCATCTGTTTAACTTTGAGATGATCGCCATCTTTTTGAATCTGGTTGTACTGTTCTTCAATCGCCGAGCGGATCCGCCGCTCCTCGACCGAGGAGGGGGCCTTCTCTTGTTTTACTGCCGCAAGGCTTTGAGTACTCAATAACAGCAACATCAGGCACAGGATTAATCGTTTCATTTACAGCCTCCCTTCTGCCGCAAACTGATCTCATCGAGCATGATCCGCTCTTTACGATCGAGCTTGCGCAGATACTCCGCCAACTGCTTCTGTTTAAGTTTTTCAATAATTTTGGTTTCACGCGCCGCCACCAGCAATTCCTGCCGTCGTTCGTTGAGTAAGACGGTCACGTCTTTTAACTGTTGCTCCAACTGCTCACGCTGCTGACGATGATGAAAAATCTGATCTTCATAGAGCTGAATTTCAAGCACCGATAATCCGACCTGTTGCTTCTCCTGTAAACGCTGAGCCAAGCGCTCATAATCTAATTGTGCAGCGCCATATTGTTGTCTGATTTGCGTTTCGACACTCAAGAGCTCGGCGAGTCGTTGTTGGGCTTGCTCTTCAAGGGTCTTGCGGTATTTAAGTACCGCCTGCAATTTAAACTTTTCAGCCATAGAGGGTTAAGCTCTCTCTCAACTCCGTCGATCATGCGCCAGCAGTTCCATCTCAGCCAGCGTATCATCGAGAGTAAACGCTTCGTTCATGCCTTGGCGCAGAAAATCGGTAATGACCTCAATACGTGAAATCGCATAATCAATTTTGGTATTACTCCCTGCGACATAGGCCCCAATATTGATCAGATCTTCGGCTTCACGATAGGTGGCAAGAATCTCACGGATCGACCCGGCCATCTGTTGATGATCACCGCTGACAATATCGCGCATGACCCGGCTGGCGGAATTCAGAATATCGATGGATGGGTAATGATTACGCGCGGCAAGATCACGCGACAACACGATATGACCGTCGAGAATCGAACGTACCGAGTCGGCGATCGGTTCATTCATATCGTCCCCTTCGACCAACACTGTATAGAGTCCGGTGATGCTTCCCTTGCCGGTAAAGGAACCTGCACGTTCGAGGAGTTTCGGCAGGGTGGCAAAAACACTGGGGGTATAACCCTTGGTCGTCGGTGGTTCACCAATCGCCAGGCCGACCTCACGCATCGCCATGGCAAAACGGGTCACCGAATCCATCAGCAACAGGACATTTTTCCCCTGCGCACAGAAATATTCGGCGATGGTCGTCGCGACGAAGGCACCGCGCATGCGCTGCAAGGGGGACTGATCCGAGGTTGCCGTGCCCCCCACTCAACGCGCCAGACCCCCTCCAC
>JAKIUS010000162.1 GCA_021647445.1 Geopsychrobacter sp.
ATGGGGGTTGGCTTCAAAAAAGGGTGACGCTGATAATGCCGCTGGATATCAGGCAGTGGGCCTGTGTTCGGTATTTTTTCTTGCTCCTGTTGGTCATTGGCGGTGTTGGTGGGTTTGCCTTGAGGGCTGAGGCCGCAAAGATGACGACCGCCTTTGCGGTGATTGAATACAGCGAACACGCCGATTTGCAAACATTTGGTGAAAATGTTGGGCGCGGCAGGAGAGGCGGTGTCGTGGTGCAGGAGATCTCGGGGCCTCTTGCGATTGAAACCAGTTTGAGATTGAGCCATTTGGTTGGGCATATCCAGATGATTCTTGGGATGCAGCAGATTGATCTGCGTTTTAGAATTAAAATTCTCGCTTCTCCTCGGCAGGTTCAGCGGGTTTATCGAGAAATGTATGGCGCTGATACTGACTACATTGCCTTCTATGCGCCACGCAGCAAAACAATATTTCTGGCAGCCAGTACCCTGCGACCCGAGGTTATTGTGCACGAAATTGCCCATGTCATTGTTGATCGATATTTCGGCAAGGCCCCTTCGGTAAAAGTTCACGAACTCCTCGCCCAGTATGTTGAAACTCAGATGTGAGCTTGACTCTCATGTTCATTCGAAGACTTAAGGTTTCAATCCAGCATATCCAGTTCACGCGAGTGCCAGGAGAGGACGGCAGTTTTGGTGCGCATCCGCTTTGCCAGGAGTGGGAAGCTGTCGCGGATGACTTCTGCGGCGTAGCGGCTCAGAAAGCGTGATTTTAGCTCGGCACGGGCTCGATCTACCCCGATCTCTGCATAGGGGGCGGAGGTGAAGAGCAGAAACCCATCGTCAGGGATTCTGCCCTTTTGCATGTTGGCTTCGATGATGCCAGCCGCTTTGTGGATCGGATCAGCGAGGTCCGGGCTATAGGGGCCGATGATCAGTGCAATGTTCGGAGTGTGGAGGAAATCGAAACCGCGTCCCAGGCAGATCATCCACTCTTTATGCTCAATTTCAAGTTGCCGTTTACTGTTGCGAACCTCGGTGATCCATTGCAGATTCCCCTGTAGCAAGCGGAAGAGATCGGTATGCATTTGTCTGGGCAGGTCGGGATAGAGCCCGGTTAGCTGTTGGTTGAGTTCGACGCTCGTCTGATCGGTAAGTTTACCCAGGTCGAGGATCGCATCGTTTGAGCCGTGTAAGAGCAGGGCATCTTCGTCGGTCTCGAAGCCGCAGATAATCGGGAAAACCGTTGTGTGATCAGAGCCAAAAATCTGCTCAATCTGCTGTTTTATGCCGCGGGTGTGTTCGATTGCGGCTGCGGTGTTGTAGTTAAACCCGGCACAACCACGTTTATTATCGCCGCGTGAAAAGTGGTAGGTGATCAAGATAAGCACCCGTCGGCCTTCAGCGATCTTGTGTTGCACATGGTTGGCGAGAACCTCTCCTAGGTGGGGCCAGCCGAGATCGAATATACCACCGAGATTACGAAACGATTGGATAATTCCTGGTGGCGTGTTGGTGACGATCGGGATGTTAATGCGTCCATCCATACATTTAAGAACCACAAGGGCCGTTGGATGACGGGCAGAATAGTGAGCACGTGCGAGGCAGGCGTCGGGACTGCGGAAGTCTGCCGTATGGCGACGGGCCAGCTCGAGGAGCCAGTCGATACGCTCATCTATCGGTCGATTCTGAATTTTCATGTCTGGCCCTGTCTGCCTGGTTGGGGCGATAGATTGAACCGGTGTAAGGTCTCTTGCGGGGCTTGATCGAAATGGGAAAATTCCATGGTAAAACTGCCACGACCCTTGGTAGCACTGCGTAGCTCGGTCATGTAGCCGAAGATGCGGGTCAAGGGGATGTCGGCGCGGATTTGATCCTGATCGGTGAGGGTCAGAATGCCTGCGACCTGCCCGCCTTTTTGTTGCAGGCTGGCGATGACCCGTCCGGTATGTTCACTTGGGGTGGTTATTTCGAGTTTCCTCACCGGTTCAAGCAGGGTGGGGGCGGCGGTACGCATGGCTTTGACGATGCCGAGTTGCAGCGCGGCGTGAATGCCGCGTGCGGTGGTCTTTACTGAGTCGTAAGGGATATCGAGAATGCTGATGTGCAGATCGGTGAGAGGATAACCGGCAATTGGCCCAGATTGGCAGGCCTGTTCGATCAAGGGGATAAGGCTCGTGAAGATATCTTGCGGCAGTTGTTCTGCCAGATGCGGGGATATTTCGATCTCGACGCCACTTAATCGCGCGAGTGGTTTGATGCGGAGATGGACCTCTCCTAGATTGAGATGGCCATCGATTTCCTGTTCAAAAATCTCGCGACGGTCAATCTGTTGCTGCAATGTTTCACGATAGACCACTTGCGGTTTGCCGGTGTTAACCTGAATGCCGAAGTCGGTCTCAAGACGGGCAATAATCACTTCAAGATGTAGCTCTCCCATGCCGGTGAGGAGTGTTTGGCCTGTATCCGGGTCTTCTTTGACCTGGAAGCTTGGGTCTTCCCACTGTAGTTTTTCAAGCACGAGGGTAAGTTTGTCGCGATCATCCACGCCTTTGGGTTCAACTGCGAGTGAAACCATCGGTTCAGGATAATCGAGGCCCTCAAGCAGCAACGGATGATCCTCTTTACAGAGCGTGTCGCCGGTGATGACCGATTTGAGCCCGCTGGCGGCGACAATGTCACCGGCACTGGCCTCGGCGATCCGTTCGCGCTTGTGTGCGTGCATGCGAAAAAGACGCGCCACCTTTTCATGCTGCATGCGATTGCTGATCAACAGCTGGTCCCCTGCGTGGAGACGACCAGAATAGATGCGCAAAAAGGTTAACTTACGCCCTTCGTCAGCCACGACCTTGAAGGCGAGAGCGCAGAGAGGGGCCTTGGGGTTACAGGGGATGGTCTGTTTGCTCTTTTTTTCAGGATGACAGCCGCTGGCCGGAATGCCGTCTAGGGGTGAAGGTAGAAAGTGATCAACGGCGTCAAGCAACGGTTGAATTCCCTTGTTGCGGAGCGCCGAAGCGAACAGCACCGGGGTAATTTTGCCGGCGATGGTTCCGGTACGCAGGGCAGCGATCAGGCGTTGGTTGCTGATCGGTTGACCGTTTAAGAAGTCGGTCAGTATCCCTTCATCAAAGTCGGCTGCCGCTTCGGTAATCTGTTCGCGTTGGCGGGCAATCTCTTCGGTATAAACGGGATCGGCATCTTCAATCTGCAGGCTGCAGCCCTGATCTTCGGTTGAAAATAGAATCTGTTGTTTGCTGAGGACATCAATGACGCCGTTGAACTGATCCTCAATGCCGAGGGGAAGTTGCAGCAGCAGAGGCCGCGCGGCGAGTTTTTCGGTCAGATCATGCAGGACCTTCTGGTAGTCGGCTCCGGTACGGTCCATCTTGTTGATCAGGCAGATGCGCGGTACCTGATAGCGGTCGGCCTGACGCCAGACCGATTCGCTCTGTGGTTGAACCCCTTCCACTGCGCTGAAAACGGCAATGGCTCCGTCGAGGACGCGCAGGGAGCGTTCGACTTCGATGGTAAAATCGATATGTCCGGGGGTGTCGATGAGGTTGATCTGCAGGTCATGCCAATGGCAATGGGTCGCACTGGCGGTGATGGTGATGCCGCGTTTCTGTTCCTGATCCATCCAGTCCATGGTTGCAGCACCATCGTGGACCTCGCCCATTTTGTGGATTTCACCGCAATAGAAGAGGATACGCTCCGAGATAGTCGTCTTCCCGGCATCGATATGCGAAATAATCCCGATGTTTCTGATCCGGCTGAGACTGTCGTCTGACATGGGGCTCCCGTTTGCTGAGGTGATCAGCCCGCGCGAAGTTGGGTCAGGGCGTTGGGGTCGAGGTCATGGCGAGTAAAGTATTCACGCTCAATCTCTTCGATGGTGAAGCGATCGAGTCCGCTGTTGGTCAAGAAGTCGTTGCGCAGGTGTTGGTCATTGTCCCTGACAATTTGCGGCAGGAGGTTATGCAGGTAGACCGCTTCTTTTTTGATATGCATGACCACATCTTCAAATAGTGCCGTAGGAACCGCCTGATCGAGCAGGTCCTTTTCGCGTAATTCATGGCGGATTTCGACGAGCAGGTCTTCTTGCTCCTTACGCGTGTAGTAACGGGAGTAAGAATTGCGAATCCGTTCTTTGGCCTGACCGAGGAGCAGCAGGAAGAGTTGCTCTTCCTGATTGAGCTGCTCAAGATCCGTGGTCAGATCACCAATACTCTGCTGGCCGCAGACAATTCGTTGCAGTCCTCGGCGCAATCGCTTGATCTTGCGTCGACCGAAGCGGCCCAGATAGTTGTTCTCTTCAAGGGGGATGAAGAAGAGTTTTTCAAAGAGATCCGCCTGCAGGGATTCGAAGGCGTCACGGCTACCGAGCAGACTGCGTACAACCTCTTCGTTGAGTCCGTAACCGTCCATAAAGGCCAGCTGGCTGATCTGCTGTGAGCTGCTGTCGAAACGGTCGAAGAAGGTGATGATGTAAGAGAAGTTTTCAAGCAACAAAAGGTCGGCACCATCACGGATCTTCTCGTCGCAGATTTTACCGGTCTCCAGTAGCAGATGTTCAAATGTATGATCGCGATTTTTTGCCGCTGACTGTTTCGCTTCAAGCAGGGTTACCATGTCACGATTGTCGAGACTGGCTTCAAAATGTTCTTCCTGCAGCATCAACCCCTGAAGGATTTGTCGCGTCTCCGAAATGTAGGGTTTTTCGCGCGGGGCCTCCATCTCCTTTGTCTTCAATAGCTCATCAAGCGCAAGGAAAAGCGCTGTCGGGATGCCCTGGCGTACCGACAGGGTCTTAAGCCGGGTCAAGCGCGCATTGGCTGACTGGTCAATCTGTCCCTGATGATGGCAAGAGATCAGCACCCTTTTGTATTCATTGACGATACGTGAATTGTCCCGGTGCTGGAACATGACATCGATACGGATTCGCTGTTGTTGGTATTGGTCGATTTTAAGATCTGTGGCTAGCTGGTCCAGTTCGGCCAGGGATCTGGCGTCGAGATTATGATTGGCAAAATAGAGTTCGCGAAAACGTTCCTGAAAACAACGATGTTTTTTATGG
>JAKIUS010000163.1 GCA_021647445.1 Geopsychrobacter sp.
GGCTTGCCCATCGCCAGGCACCAGGCCCTGACGACCTGACCGCCGGCTTCGATCTTGATCCCGAGAGCCTCGGCATCGGGGTCGCCGGCCATCGGTAGCTCGTTGCGGCGCAGGTGAGGTTGTCCCATGTTGACCCGTACTTTGTCGATTTTGTTGTCCTCGTTTAAATAGAGTTGTACCGGTAGGATTCCGGCCCCGGTTTCAATCTGTATTTCGCGTTGATCTATCAGCTTATGGTCCCAGGCGTATTTTGCGACACAGCGTATGCCATTACCGCACATTTCGGCCTCTGAGCCATCGGCATTGAACATCTGCATGCGCAGGTCGGCCTTGTTTGAAGGGAGGATCAGGATCAGGCCATCAGAGCCGATGCCGAAATGTCGATCACTGACAGCAAGCGCAAGTTTTGCCGGCTGTGAGATCGATTGCTTGAATCCATCGACGTAGACATAATCATTTCCAGCACCGTGCATTTTGGTAAATCGCATGGATAAGGCTCCTTGCCGGTTGTAGTAGGCGAAAATCCTCTGCTACTATAAACAAGAGTCGCGCCCTGCGACAACTGATTAAGGCATTATATCCGCCGCGAGGCGTCACAAGGAGAACGAAGAGATTATGGCGTAAAACCTGAAAACGAAAATTTGGCAGACCGGTATGCTGGAATGGTGGGGGATGATCGATAACGAGGACCTGTTTCTGGGCAGTCGAGAATTTCCACAGCCCCCCGATGAGGGGGATGAGTGGCTGGTTGTCGCGACCGGTGATCGTTTCAAGGTTATTGACAGCGAAATCTGCCGGATTGTGGTCGGGGAGAAGCAGGCTTGGTAGCTCTTGAGGTGTTGCAGATTCCGGCCTGGCAGATGGATAACTTTGCCTCTCTGGTTTTCTGCCCGCAAACCCGTAAGGCGGTCGTTGTTGACCCCTCACTCAGGCCGCAGGCGGTGCTCGAACTCGCCGTGGCACAGCAGTTACAGATTGTTGGCCTGCTCAATACCCATGGTCATCATGATCACATTGCTGGAAACGATGAAATCCAGGCGGCAGGTAAGGTGCCGCACTGGGGGCATCCCCTCGATCTGCCGCAGGCTGATAAGGCCTTGCTCGACGGGACGGAAGTGCCTGTCGGTGCCGGTTTTTTGCGGGTGATGCACACTCCGGGACACACCCCTGGTTCGGTTGTTCTTTTAAGCGGGTCAGGCTTGATAACCGGCGACACCCTGTTTGTCGGCCGCTGTGGCCGTGCCGATCTGCCGGGGAGTGATGTTGATCAGCTTTTTGATAGTCTGCAGCGTCTGAAGGTGTTAGATGGCGATCTTAAGGTCTATCCTGGGCACGATTACGGTGCGCGTCCGGTTTCGACGATCGCCGATGAGCGACGGGAGAACGATTTTTTGATGGCCCCGGATCGCGCGAGCTTCATCCGCCTGCGCATGGGGTGAGGGCCGGGCCGTTAGTAGTGATTGTTTCACGAAAAAAGGGCCACATTGCTCAACGGAGCAATGTGGCCCTTTTTTATGCTGTATTGGTCTCGCTTGTTCGTTGTGCTTATTTTTTTTCGGCATCCTCGATGTCGAGGGCGTCAAGAGAAAAATCCTCTTCGGTCTCGGCAAAGATGTCAGCTGCCGGATCTTCCTCGGCATCAAAACCGAACTCTTCAGGATCCACAGTGTTGGTCTCTACTGGTTTGCTCGTCTCTGTTTCGGATTCATCGAAGGTGAAATCGTCAGTCAGAGATTCTTCAGTTGCGGGCGAAGATGGCTTCTGGGCCGGTGCCTCCTCTGCTTCCGGTGCGGGCAAGGTCTCTTCAATATCATCCTCCGAAGCGACCTCTTCGAAGAGTTCGTCGAAAGCGAGATTTTCCTCATCATCGCTATCGCCCATGAAGTCGAAACCGAAGTCATCAGCAGAGTCTTCAACGTTGCCGCCGCCAAAATCATCAAAAGCGAGATCTGTCGCAGGTGCAGTCGCTACCAGTTGTTCTGTGTCTGTTGCGGCCATTACGGTCGAAATTTCAGAGAGCAGGATACTCTGAATGCTGAAACGGGCTTTATGCTCCGTTAAGTCTTTATTGCATTTTTTGCAACTATCAAGGTGGTCGAAGCTGTTATAGCCACACTTGGGGCATTTCATGACAATTCCTTTCCATTCGATCTGGATGAAAAGCTGTCCTTAGCTGAGGAGAAATCCCCATAAACATATTGTAAAATCGACAGGATGGCAAGTCCGGCAGTCTCGGTGCGTAAAATTCTTGGCCCGAGCCGCAAGGTTTTAAAGCCCGCTGCTTGGGCTTGTATTGCTTCCTGTGTTGAAAAACCACCTTCTGGCCCGACCAGTAAGCTGATGCTTGTCGGGGGCTGCTCAGGTAACAGTTGTGGTAAGGGGGCCGAGGCGTCCTCCCAGAGCATCAATTTGAGATCCCCCCGGGCATTGTTTAGGGCGCTGGTCAGATTGTCACTGAGCTCAACGGCCGGGGCGAAGAGTTGTCCCGACTGTTGGCAGGCCTGAAGGATGATTTTTTGCCAGCGTTTGAGGCGGGTTGCTTTTTTGTCCTGGGTAATCTTGAGCATGGTCCGTTCGCTTGAAGTCAGTACGAAATTTGATAGACCAAGTTCGGTCCCTTTTTGCAGGACCAGGTCGAGTTTTTCTCCCTTGGCCAATCCCTGGATTAGCTCAATGCTGAAGGCGGGCGGGGAAAACTGTGTTACTTCCAGGACTCTGGCATTTTCTCCGCCGGGTTCAAGGGCGCAGAGAACAACCGCACCATTTCCATTGAACAGTTCAAACTGACTGCCGGGCGGTTGGCGCAAGACGGTGAAGAGGTGGCGCGTAACCTCAGGGGGGAGAGCGATAACGGTATCGTTGGCCGCAGGCAATTGGGCGACGTAAAAGCGTCTCATTCTAGTTGCGCTGCCAGCTCAAGCAGATCCATTCATCCTGCTCGGTAATGCTCTTGAGTTCGAGGGGGTGTTGGTCGAATGCTTCGCAGACCATGTTCTGTTTCTCTTTTAAGATGCCGGACAGAAACAGATAGCCACCGGGAGTCAGATGTTCAAACAATTGGGACGCCAGGCGAATATTCTCTTCGGCCAGAATGTTTGCAACAACGACATCATAGTTGCCGGGGAGTTGTTCAAGCAGATCTGTTGTGATCTCTATTTTGTCATGTAGATTGTTTTTGCGACAGTTCTCAAGCGCCACTTCACAGGCTAGGGGGTCGATATCGCAGGCCACAACTTTTTGCGCTCCTAATAACGAGGCCGCCATCGCCAGAATGCCAGACCCGGTTCCAACATCAAGCAGGCTTTGAGGGGGCTGTCCACGGTCGAAGAGATCGACAATCGCCTCAAGGCAGAGCAGCGTTGTGCCGTGACTGCCGGTGCCGAACGCCATGCCGGGATCAAGTTCAAGGACCTTTTCGTTTGTTGCCGCAGTGTATGCTTCCCAGCTCGGCCTGATGATCAGATTTCGACCGATGCGCATGCTCGAGAAATGCTGTTTCCAGCCTTCTGCCCAATCCTCTTGTTTGACCTGTTGCTCTTCACCGAGTTGAAATATGCGCTCGGGAAACAGGGGGCGCAGTTCATCAAGCGCTTGTTCTATTTGGGATTTAAGCTCGGTCAGGTTTAAATCTTCAGGAAAATAGGATTGAAGGTGCACATTCGAATGTGGGTCGAGTTCTTCGTCAGGAACAATAAAGGTATCTAAATCTCGTTTTTCGACCAGCGTGCCGGTGCAGTGGAGCAGCGAAAGTGCTTCGCAGACAAGATCGACCGCTGGGGCGGGGACGGTAATTTTGAAAAGTATCCATGCGTCATTTTTCATGGACTCTTAAATATCATTTCAGTGCTTTGAAAAGCAATACTCCTGCCTTGTTCGGGACCATTTGATGGCTTTTTGCGCAATGAGGGCTCTTCTGGATTTGAAATAATGAAAAACAATTGAGAATGACGGTTGACAAGTTCTGGTTTTTCTGGCTCAATTCTGAGGCTCGGCCAATGAGAGAAGTTGCGACTTTGTGGTATTCTCTGCGTTGTGTGGTTTGCATATTGTAGATTCATAACTGGCCATTAAAAAATTATTAAGATGGCTTGCGAGGGTCGGATCTCTCTGCTAGAGTGATACAGACCTTTCATGAGGATTGCTTATGGCTTCACCCTGGGAGGTCTATCTCCTGTCTGACGCAACGGGTGAGACGGCTGAGAGCATGGTTCAGGCGGCGCTGAGTCAGTTTCGTGATAGACCCGCGATACTGAGAAGGTTCAGCAATGTTCGTAGCAAGAATCAGGTTTATGAGATTCTTGATCGCGCCTTGTCATCACAGTCGCTCGTGGTTTTTACCCTGGTAAATAGTGAACTCGCGCAACTTGTTTATGAGGAGTGCGATGCGCTCGGCTTGGCCTGCCATGATCTTTTAACACCTTTATTGCGACGGCTCGCCGAACAGGTCGGCCATTCTCCAGAGGAGATGCCGGGGTTGTTGCGGGGCATGGACGAAGAGTATTTTCGGCGCATTGATGCCGTTGAATTTACGGTTAAACATGATGATGGTCAGGAATGCCGAAATTTACATAAGGCCGATATCGTCCTTGCCGGGGTTTCGCGCTCGAGTAAGACCCCGGTTTCGATCTATCTGGCCCACCGAGGCTGGAAGGTTGCCAACGTGCCGATTGTCGCTGGTATCGATCCGCCGCTGGAGTTACTGAAGCTTGATCCAAAGCGGGTCGCAGGTTTGATTATCGATCCGCAACGTCTGTTAGAAATGCGCGCCGCGCGTCTGGTCAATATGGGGCAGAGCCCAAAGACCGAATACGCGGATTATGAACGGATTGAAGAGGAAATAAGGGCGGCCAAAAAATTGTTTCGCCGTCAGCGTTGGGCGATCATTGATGTTTCGACCAAGGCGATTGAAGAGACTGCTAACGAAATATTGCAAAAATTGAAACTGAATCGAGCCTGATGATCTCGCCTGTCGACGGTCAGGGAGTATTCTGGACAGATCACCATAATGGGAGTAAGCACTATGAGAATTCTGGTTGTTGAAGACGAAAAAAAA
>JAKIUS010000164.1 GCA_021647445.1 Geopsychrobacter sp.
TCTCCTACTTCATAATCCCTGCATACCAGCAGGGCAGTATGGAGGTTGAATCAACCCCCGGTGCCGGAACCCGTTTTACGCTCCGCTTGCCGTTTACACAAGACCAGACAGAATATCTCTAAAATATGCATTGCACCTGAAAAACTTGACCTAAAACCGAGACAACACCAATGCCTTGAATCGCTCTGCGGCCACAGACAGCTTGAATCCCTTAACCTGAATGAGGTAAAAACTACGACGCAAAGGGCCCGCGGCAAAGGGCAGAGCGACCAGTTCTCTACGATTCACCTCACCGACAACAGCCAATTTTGAGATAACCGCGACTCCTAACCCGGCCAGGACCCCCTGCTTTAATGCTTCATTTCCACCGACTTCGGCAATCAACCTTTCCGCCGGGATATCAACACCATGCTCTGTTAATCTAAGTTCAAAGGCTCTTCGACTGGCCGACCCTCTCTCACGCAGTAGCATAGGCACATCAGCCAGCTCCTTTTCGCTAATATTTTCATAACCTGCCCATGGATGACCAAGTGGAACAATAACCACCAATTCATCGCCAAAACATGGGATCACATCAAAACGCCTATCATCGACAGCACCCCCAACCAGAGCGAGTTCGAGTAACTGTTCACGCAGTGCGCTGACAATGGTCTCGGTCGCAGCCAGACGTAAATTGACCTTGATCTGCGGAAAATCCCGGCTGAAGCCCGCCACAAGTTGCGGCAGAATGTAGGTCCCCGGGATGGTACTCCCGCCCAACAACAACTGCCCTTGCTCTCCAGCCTGCAAAGCCTGAAGCTCACTGAGCGCCTCTTGTCGAAGCGCGAAGATACGACGCGCATAACCACACAAGAGGCGCCCCGCTGTAGTCGGAACGACCTCACGGCCCAAACGGTTCAACAGCTGCGTCTCCAGACTCTCTTCAAGTTGACGCACTGCAGCACTCAAGGTCGGTTGGGTCAAACGCATAGCCAAAGCAGCCTTGGTAAAACCACCCTGCTCAATCACCCGTAAAAAGATCTCTAAATGGCGCATATTCATCGATAAAACCTATAGCTAATAGTGTATTTATCGATATTTTATATTGGACTGGCCGGTAAATCCAGCGTAAATTCGCCAACCACCAACAAGAGGAGAAGATTTATGAAGAGAGTTATCCTGGCGGTACTGTTCGGGCTACTTACCCAGATCGCCCTATCTGGACTCACCGCCAAACCGGTAATCGCCAGTAGCCAAGCCGGGCGCGTAACCATGGAATTCGACTTGTCAGCACAGGCAGCTGGTCAAGAGGTCAAACTCTGGCTCCCCTACCCGGTCTCAAATTCTCAGCAATTGATTGACCAGATTTCCTGGCAGGGCGATTTCACCGAAGCCGCCGTTTACACGGACCGCGCCAATGGCAACCCGATCCTCTTTGCCCGTTGGAGCGACCAGACGACCAGCCGCAAGATGACCCTGAGTTTCAACGCGGAACGAACAGAACAAAAGAACGAGAATCTGCACGAATCTTCGGCAGACATTGATCTGGCGACCTTCGCTCCCTACCTGGTCGCAACCAGCATGGGACCGGTCGATGGTCCGGTCAAGGACCAGGCCGATGCAATCACCGCAGGAAAAAAAACCATTCTCGCCAAAGCCCGAGCCATCTACGACTGGACGGTTGACAACAGCTTTCGCGATCCGAAAACCCGTGGCTGTGGACTGGGTGACGTTCCACAATTACTGGGGCGTCCCGGCGGAAAATGCGCCGATATCAGTTCTCTCTATGTAGCCCTCGCCCGTTCCGCAGGGGTGCCGGCCCGCGAAGTTCTCGGTCTGCGCCTCGCACAAAAAGGGGGGACCGACATCACCGGCTGGCAACACTGCTGGGCTGAATTTTATCTGCCCGAAACAGGTTGGATTCCCGTCGATCCGGCGGATGTCCGCAAAGCGATGCTCAAACAGAAGTTGGCATTGAACGACCCAAAGGTCGCCGAATTACGTGAATATTTCTTCGGCAATCTAGATTCCTACCGCATCAAACTCTCCGAAGGGCGTGACCTGGTCCTGAATCCGCCCCAAGAGGGTCTGGCCCTCAACTACCTGATGTACCCCTTCGCGCAGGTCGGCGGACGTACCATCGACTGGCTGGAACCGGCAACGTTTAAGTATAAAATTATGTTTAAGGACTAGGTGACGGGTGACTGGTGAGAAGTTTCAATTCAGCCGACTTTTCCCTACGAAGTCCAAATCTCCGAATCAATTAACACCCGACCCAGGCGGCTCAAAAGTACCGAGGGGCAAGGCGGACGCAGAACGGCCCGACGAGGCGTAGCGCTAGGAGCCTGTCCGAGAATAAGGGCCGAAGCGAAAACCCTGAAGTTTGAGCGCAGATTTCAGCTCATTTGAGAGCTCATAGCCATAGCTATGGGCCGAAAAGGATCTGAAATATGGGCCAAACAGCTGGGTTTGCAGCCGGACATATATTCTCGGACAGGCTCCTAGCTACTCCGAGTCGGGCCGGTCAAGGACAACGCCGCAGATTGGTGCTTTTCAGCCGACCTACCCCTTAGCTGACCAGTGTCCGTGCAGGTTGCAATACTCCCGCACCGATAAGTTGCTGGCTCCAGCCACCTCAAAGGTTGCCTCGGCCGCTTCTCCTGGCTGCAAAAACTGGGTATAAGATTTACCGTCGGCGATCAGTTCAATCCATTCAATGTAGTGATCGTCCTGCATCGGATGTGGCACACTACCGACCTGAACCTTCACCGTATTTCCGGAGACAGAAATCACCGGTACATGTTTTTCGGTGGCGGCGTCGGTCGTATTCTCCGTCAATAAATCCATCTCCTGACCACAACAGACCAACGCGCCTGCGGCACCATGTAAAACCTCAACGAGGTTGCCGCAGATCGGGCATTTGTAGATTTCCAGTTGTTTAGCCATTGATTTAATTCCTCCACATCGGTAGTTTTCGCCCACAATTCGAAATGGTCAATAGGATGCAGGCAGGCTGGGCAGACCTAGAATGCATCCAATTCTTCGTGCAGATAGCCGCAATTGCGACATCGTTTCATGACGTTTAAGGCGAAGAGAAAACGACCGGACCGACCGCATCCATCGCCACGCTATATCCTGAGCACCATTACGTAAGATATTCATTCTTGACGCCGCAGATCCTTCAGAGTCAAGCGACCGCCCCCGCAACGACATCTCCTCGCCAGAAACAATCCAGCGCAACAGCGATCTTTTCCGGCTCATCCTCCTGAATATAATGCCCCCCGGTGGGAATTTTCAAGAGACGACAACCGGGAATATCCCTTTTTAGCCGCAGCGAGATCTCCTCGCTCAAATAAACATCCGCTTCCCCCCGCAGCAACAACACCGGGATCTTCAAGTTGCACAGATCATCGGCAATCTCGGTGAGATTGCGATTATCGAGGCAACGCGCAAAATGCAGAAAAGCCTTACGCCCGATGGAGGAGCGAACCGGAGCGCTGAAGAGTTCAAGCAGTTCAGGGTCGAGACGATCCTTATGGTACAGCCCGCGTCGCACGATCATACCAAAAGCCCCAATGTCGAGGGTCGCCATGGCAAAATGGCGCAGAATCGGGGTGCGCATGGTTGTAATCGGCTGAACGGGCCAGTAATCGTAGGCAACAGAATTAATAAGAGAGAGATCAATAACCATTTCAGGATAGCGCACGGCAAAGATCTGTGCGATGCCGCCGCCGACGTCGTGTCCGACCAGATGCAGGCGTTTTATGCCCAACTGCTGCACGAGAAGCAAAAGGCGCTCGGCATGCTCAGCCAAAGAATAACCAACATCAAGCGGCATATCGGAACCGCCACACCCAAGCAGGTCAAAAGCGACCAGACGTCTATCGGTCATCAAAAAGGGCAGAACCTGCCGCCAGATAAAAGAATAGGTCGTAATTCCATGAATCAGGATAACGGCCTCATCACCGTCTCCTCGGTCCAACAGGGCATAACGGTGCCCTGTTGCAGTTACACTTTTCATCTCTGGATGCCAGACCATAGTTTTCCCAATATGCGGCAACAAAAACAACAGATCTCTTCAAGGAATTCCATACTCCACCGACTTATGCAAGTTTAACCTCTCAATGGCCACTGTCAAACGAGCGAAAGCTACAGATCCTTACTGTCCAAAAAGCATATTTCATGCTATTGAAACCCAAACATCTACTTCTCGAATTCCAAGGAGACCGGCATGCAGATGATGTTACGCCAGATACTCACATCCAGAGTCTATGAAGCCGCTATCGAGACCCCTCTTGAGGAAGCCGCCGCACTCTCAGAGCAACTCGGCAACAAAATCCTGCTCAAACGGGAAGATCTGCAACCCGTCTTCAGCTTTAAAATTCGCGGAGCTTACAATAAGATCGCCAACTTGAATGAAACGGAAAAAGCTTGTGGAGTGATTGCTGCCTCTGCGGGCAACCATGCTCAGGGGGTCGCTTTTTCAGCACTTAAACTGGGAATCAAAGCCCTGATTGTGATGCCGGCAACAACCCCGGAAATTAAAATCAACGCGGTTAAAGCCCTCAAGGCCGAGGTGATTCTGCACGGCGATAACTATTCAGAAGCCGCCGAACGTTGTACACAATTAGTCAAAACCACCGGGATGACCTTTATTCATCCCTTTGATGATGATCTGATCATCGCCGGACAGGGAACCGTGGCCGATGAGCTGTTACGTCAGAGTTCCGGTAAGTTTGACGCGGTATTTGTGCCGGTTGGCGGAGGCGGACTGATTGCCGGGATGGCCTGTTACCTAAAAGCGCTCTGTCCCAAGGTCAGGGTCATCGGTGTTGAGCCCCGAGACAGCGCCGCCATGTATCATTCTCTTAAGGCTGGTTTTCCGGTCGAACTCGATTCGGTCGGTATCTTCGCCGACGGCGTGGCGGTCAAAAAAATTGGCCAACGCCCCTTTGAACTTTGCCGTCAGCACGTGGATGAAATCATCCTGGTTTCAACCGACGAAATCTGTGGCGCGATTAAATCAGTCTACCAGGCAACTCGTTCAATTGTTGAACCGGCGGGCGCC
>JAKIUS010000165.1 GCA_021647445.1 Geopsychrobacter sp.
GTACCAGTCTGCACCCCCGAAGCGGGATTTACTGCCGGCCCGGAACATCCGTTTGAACATTTCACTCTGCCAACCGCGAGCCTGCTGGCCATCGACATTGTAGCCGTGGACAAAGACAAAATCGGTGCCATCAGAGTTAAGGCAAATATCGTCAGGACAATTCTGCGGTTCCATCAGCCGATCGGGTTCACCCCATTGACTGCCGCTGACCGGCTGATAACCCGCTTCCTGACCGATCAGGTTCTTATGCCTGAACATCTGCTCAACCGGTGCAATGCTCAAATTGAGATCAAACTTTAACGGGAAATCGCTACCGTCGCCAATCTCCAGAGTCAAGGGACCATTCAGCAAACTTCGACCTTCAAACAAGACAATATTTTTCCCGTCGGTCTTGAGCCGCTGCAGAAACTCCATTCCACCGGTAAGATCAAACAGCTTGCTCCCTTCGGCGGCAATGGGGAGGGTGGAGACATGACCGAGTATTTTGGCTTCGGTCAGGTCATTTTGCGCCCCCTGGGTCGGTACTCCGGTGAGATAGTTTCCGGCTTGGTCTGGTCCGAATTTGGTAAATACAAGGTTTAAGTGTTCCCCGCCGGTTGTCAGTTTATAGGTAAATTGGGACGCCGGGAAAACATCGAGCAGTTTGGCAAGGTCGAGCTGTACGGGGAAAAAGTCGACCAGATCCCTGACCCCATCGACGACATGGTTTTCATAATTATATATTTTCCCGTTTGAGATCCCACTAGACGTGGTCTCGGTCCAAGCCATTTTGGAGCCAGGAATATCCGTGCCGCTTGTCTCCCCCTGATCGTCATCATCATTGATCCAGAAATAGAAGGTATCGCCTGTTCGCGCCAGCATACGATCCGTATCGTCGATCTTCCGGTTGTGATCGTAATCCGGCACCATGATCGCCTGTTGAATGAAGGGTATTTTGACGCTTTTGGTTTCTTTGCCGGTAATCCCCTTGTTGACAATAACCTGAGCGTAGAAGGTCTGGTCGAGGGGGAAGGTTTCTTTGGCGATATCGGCGCTGCCACTGTTTTTCCGGCCGGTGGCATAGCTGCGGTAGAGGGTCTCTCCCGTGGGCTGTCCGCCTGCGTCTTTTACGACTTGGTATATCTCAACGACCGCGTGACCAAAATTCTTGTCGAGGGATTGAATGGTGTAGTTGATGGTCGTCTTGAGCGCTTTGCCGTCTTTATCGAGGATAACCACCCGGTTGTCAATCAGGTGGATGGAGACCGGATCGAGATCGAGCACCCGCATGCCCTGTCCCTGGTCGGCCATGAACAGCCAGCCGTTCTGCTCGATGAGCGCCGGGAGCGAGCCGACCGGGCGCATCTCACCGTCGGGACCGGGCAGTGCGGTGATGTTGGCAAGCCGCTTGGGTTGATAGGGGTTGCGGATATCGAACACCTGGATGGCATTGAGAGTCGTCACGTAGACCAGTCCGGCCATGGGGCTGATGACCAGATCGCGGGCGGTAACAAATGCGGTTGCGCCCTGCTCATCGACGGCGCTGCCGAGCAGTTGCGAGTTATAGGGGTCGCTCAAGTCGATGCACCAGAGCTTACCGTCGAGGCCGACACTGATGCCGAGATCAATCTGCTGGCCAAGACCTGACTCGTTCGTAAATTGAAAGGCGGGGGCCACCCCGATCCGCGCGGCTTTGTAAGCGTCCGGTTTGAAGAGCCAGAATTTTGAGCAGTCTTGCTTTACTTGGTGTATGCGGTTATCAATGAGCTTTACTGATGATGCTGTTCAACGGCCTATAAATTGGATGATAACGATTCAACCCGGGGTTGCTTATGGCTCTTCGATCCGTTCGCTATCGGATGGGTGGCTCAGGTTACGTTTGGGGTCCCATTCGAGATTGCGGGTGTAGTCGGGGTTGAGGTAGTAGTGCATGTAAATTTTCGCCGTGTTTGTCCTTCTAGGTTCGAATTCAATCACCCCACGTATCTTTCCATACATCGCTCTTACCAATTTACCCTCTTCATTAACCTCGGATCGCACTCGAAAAATGTAGTTATTGCTGTCTTCTTCGTGTGAACCAAACGTTGGCGAACTTGTCGAGCGAGACTTATCAAGCTTTGGCTGATACCCATCTAAGGGGGCCATGCGAGGCAGGCGAAACTGGCTGCCGGTGTTGAAAATGCCGCCGCCATCATCTTTGATCAGTTGAATTCCGTCGTGGGGGTTGCTGAAGGTCAGCACCATGTGGGCATTAAAGTCGGTGTAACTTGTCACTTTTCGCTCAATCTGGAAGATAAAGTCGGCATGCACCCCTTGCCCGTAAGGGATCACCCAGTCGGATTTCTCCAAGTCAAATCCAATCGGTTTGCCGACCTCAGGGATGACAAAATAGGTATTACGCACATACATCGGCACCGGATTGAGAATGGGCCGCATGGTTACGGTGAGTTCATTGGGCCAAGGCTGCCAGCGGCCGAATTTTATGCGGAAAAAGTCATGTGCAAAACCGTCGTCATAATACCCTTCCTTTGTTATGTCACAGAGAATAACACCATCATCTGACCTTGATTTGATGATCGCAATGCCGTCACTGTCTGTAAATGTTTCAACAGGCCAATCATCACTTGAAAAACGTACCCTTAATTGAGCCTTATCAACGGGCTGACCACTTTCATTGCGCACCGTAACTTTGATTTTTGCTGAAGGTCTGCCGAACAAAGCAAACGCCTGATTTGCAATCAAAGTGATTCCGAACAAGATCATTAATCCACAGAATAAAATTCTAAATAATTTCATTGTAGATTACCCCCATCAATCAACCTTGCCCAATAATCATACATACCGTAAAGGTATGGGTAACCGACAGAATAAATATCATTATGTCGCCATTCCTTTTTTATTCGTTTCCTCGGCCACCGCCCACCCTTGATATACCTACCTCGAATATCGATATTGAACTCTCTGTCAAATCTAGACACTCCTCTATGCCCCGCCGCATAGGTCAACGCCGGAAACTCATTGGCGAGCAGTTCGATCCGCTTGGCTTCGGCGTTGGTGACACTCTGCTCTGGCAGCGGGTCGGCGCTGTAGAGAAAACTATTGTTGAGGTTCTTGCTGAAGAGTGGCTTTGCTTTCAGCGTAAGGGGATCAACCTTCTGGGCTTCTGCTGGCGACATCCGACCGCAGGTCTCTTCGCCATCGACGGTTTCAGGGGGGACGCAACGATAGTACCCGTCTGCGGGATCATCGTTGAACCCCCAACCACCAAATCGGCTGTCAGTTCCGAACAGGTCAATCTGGTCGGTTAACCCGCCCAGACCTTTGAGTAGCTCCTGAAGTGACCAACTGTAAGTTCCGACCCGGCTGACATCGGTGCAGGAAATGTTTTTCAGTACCTCCCAAAGCCCCGGTTTCCGGTCGATGTTGACTTCGGTTCCGTCGACGGGTTTGTCCTGCAATGGCATTGTAAACGGCCGAAAGACTTCGTCATTGGTCGAGTAGAAGTTGTACGTCGGCGCCCCCTTGCCCTGATTCTGAGTAACTTTGCCGAAGAAATCCCGCCAAGTCATGCTCTGACGGTAATCGGTTTGATCAAATCGTTTGTACCATTCGGTCGCCCAGAGGAAGGGTTTGTAGCCTTCTTCGTTCGGGTCGCCATTAGGATAACGCCAGTCGGGGTGATACATCAGTTTGCCGGTGTTGGTTGCCCAGTTTGCATCATCAGCATACGCGATTTGAGGGATAAATGCTTCTTCTGGCACGGCGGCGTTCGTCATGAAATACTGGCGATAATTCATCCCATTTTTTATTGCCGAGGCCATGACCATGTTGCCGAGGCTGTGGGCGGCGAAGGTAGCATTGCTCAGATTGTTGCTGGCGACGAATTGTTTGAGCAGTTGCCCGGTGTAGTAGGCGTGACGGACGTTGATATGATAATTGATGGCGCGTTTTCCAGCGCAGAGTCCTTGCCAAAAACTGGATTGTGAATCCCACCCATACCAGGTTACCCCCAGGAACCGGGCATGAGACCCTGACCAATACATCCGTTTAAAGATTTCAGTCTGTGATCCTCTAGCTTCTTCGCCATTGGTATTATACCCATGGACAAAAACGAAATCGTTGCCATCGTTATCCGCTTCAAAACCGCTAAAATGAGCAGAGTAATCCTGTCCAGCATCGACAAAACTCTGCAGTTTCAAACGATCCGGCGGCCCAAGAGCGGTCGTTGGTACATGATCGGGCGTTACAAAAGCGTTGGTCTGATAAAAATCAAACAAGGGCTGAATCAGGTTCTTCTGCCGGAACATCATTTCAACCCCGGCGAGGCTGAGATTGAGTTGCGATGAAAACACCTTGTTCCCATTGACATCTGTGATCTCCAGTAATAGAGGTGTGGTTCCGGCTTTACGCCCTTCGACCAGAATCACCCCCGGTTGTTCCTGCAGTCGCAGCCGTTCCATAAACTGACGACCGCCCTGCTTTTTAAGTTTAAATAGATCAATACCGGCTTTGGTCACCGGGACAGTTTCCGCCTTTGAAAAGACAATTTCACGGGTCATGTTTGTCCCTTCCGCAGTGAGGTAGTTCCCTGAATCGGTCGGAGTCAGATCGGTAAAAGCGATATTGAGGTTCTCTCCCACGGCTTTAAGACGATAGTGATACTGCCACGGAAGGTAAATATCCAGCAATTCGACAAGATTGAGGCTGACCGGGAAGAAATCCTCCAGATCGCGGGTACCGTCAACGACTGCGTTATCCCAATCGGGACGGGATGCACCAGGAATGTCGCTGCCTTCCAGATCTCCCTGATCGTCATCATCATTAATCCAGAAATAGAAGATATCCTCATTCATCGCCCGATCCCGGTCTTTGTCATCGATCATCCGATTATGGTAGTAGTCGGGGGTCATGATCGCTTGATGAATAAACAACCATGCACTGAAAGTGCATGGGTTTGGGTCGGGACTGAAAGTCCCTTAAAATCAAAGTCCAAGATCGTCATCCTCGCGAAAGCGGGGATCCACGCTTCATAAAACCACTGGATTCCCGCCTTCGCGGGAATGACGAA
>JAKIUS010000166.1 GCA_021647445.1 Geopsychrobacter sp.
ACGGAACGAACTACTAGATTCTTCAGGCTCTCAGCTGCCTCACGAAAACTTCCACCGGGGATAAGTTTGTCTACGGGAAGCCATGTTTCGCGCTCTACAAAATCCAGCGCGCGGCGTACGATCAGAAAGAAGGAGTCCGGGGTCACGACCAAAATGCTGGGTTGGGCAGTGCCTGTGTAGTAGAAAATATCCCTGGAGAGGACGAGGATGGCGGCATCAATGTTCTTGGTTTGTAACTCATATTGAAACGTAGCGATTCTGGCGAGTTTGGGGCTATTGGACATTTTGATCCCCTTCCTTCATGAGGGCTGCCGACTCGGTCGTGGGTTTTCTCAATATCATGCCTGTTGCATCAGCAGGGCAAGCCGTAACACAAAGACCACATCCAAGGCATGCTCCCGAATCGTATTTCATTTTCTTATCACCGAAAAGACGCGCATCAAAAACACATCTATCAACACATTTACCGCAATGGGTGCAGTCATCAGGGTCTGTAACTGCAACGTATTCAGAGTGAACCATTAATTCTCTTCGCTGGGTAAGCTTCACTATCTGCAACTCATGGCAACAGCAGGAACAACAGCTACACAATGCAAACACTTCGTGGTCAGGCATATACAGAGCCAGATGGACAAGACCGTTCTGGTTTGCTTTTTTTAAAATACTAGTCGCTTCGGCTAAGTTGACCCGACGAGCCTTGCCCTTAGAGACAAACTTATCTCCAACTGTATTTAGCAGAAAGCAGACCTCCAGAGGCTTGTCGCACCTTTTATAATGAGTTCTGCATTCGCAATCCTGAACAGCTATTGAACTGGCATTTGTGAGTATCTCCATGACCTGCTCAGTCGGCAGAACCCATTGTTTTGCATTTAATGACTCCAAGACCGGGATAACTTTTGAAGATGATGAGATTTCCCCTTTGTCCAGCCAGATGTCGTAGTTGGCAAGCCTTTTATCAAGAAAGGGGTCACAATATTTTTCTTTAACCATCATTTAAGTCCTGCATTCATTACTTTCCGGTTAACAGTTGAATGAATTCAATTGAAAGTCTCGGAGATGTTGTTAACTTACGTGACTTTCCTCCGCTTGGTTAATCAACCAATCCCCCAGGTTCCTGCCCCTTAAACTTCACCGCCTCCAACTCCTGCGTTAACTCAAAGGTCCCTGTATGCACCACCCGGCGCAGTACGATATCAACCAACGTTGTCTGGTCCGATTTACAGAACTTTTCGATGTTGTTCAGGGTTGCGGTCAAAGTGGCTGGCAGGTAGTGGACGAAACCGCTGGTGGGGCGTGGGTTGATTTGCAGGCCGAGCTGTCTGACCCCAGGCAGGGCCTTGCGTACCGTCTTGCCCTTGTATTCAACCGGCCCCAGGCCGTGCATCTGGTCGTGATTCAGAAAGTAGGTCATGGTGCTGCCGTCGCGTGAGTTGCGCTGGCTGTCTTTGTAAAAACTGGGCGGCAGGTTGTTGGGGTTGTTGTTCTTGCCGGTGAAGAGTAGATCGAAATCGTCGATGGGGTGGCCCTGATCATCACACAGGCGTAGCACCAGCATTGAACAGGCATCGTGGAAATAGCAGTTGTCGGGAAAGAGCTTGTTGTGATGATGTTCGACCCGTTCGTTTTTGCGGACAGTCAGGTTCTGACGGGCAAACTGCTGGCGTGTTTTTTCGTAACCGCACCCATCTTTAACCTTGAGGCAGGCGAGGACGGCTTTGACCGTCGGGTGGGGTTTGGCGTTGTCTTTGACGCTGCGTAGAATCCCTATTGTTTCTCCCGAATGGGCGCGGCCGGGGAGCAAGGCGATGGCGGTGGGGGCGGCGCTGTGGTGCTGAGTAAGGACCAGCTTGGCGGCGCTGAGATCATCGTCGGGTTGCTGTTGCTCCAGTCTGACGTAGGTGAAATTGAGATTGGCTGCAGCGACCCGCACCGCACCATCCGAACCCAGTTCGCCGGTATAGCTGTTGATATGATCGTAGAGCTTGCGGTCGATGCTCTGACCGGTGAGTACAAAGGGGAAGACCGGTGCGTTGCCGCTGGTGAAATCGGGAGTTTGCTTGATCCAGTCGCGGTTGAGTTGCCAGGCTTCGGGGCTGCCGAGTTCGAGCCAGTCGAGGACTTTTTGTCCCGGTTCAATGCCGTCCCACCAGCTTTTCAGGCGGCCGATGTTGCCTTTGCCCAATTTCGCCAGCGCCGAGCCGAAGTTGGCCGGGGCGAGCATGATCAGGTGGCTCATGGGACAGGGCTGCTTAGGGTCAAGGGAGTAGCGCTGCCACCAGTCTCGGGCAACGGGGCCGCCGGTCGAGTGGGTGATGCAGGCGAAGCGCTGACCGGCGGCGATCTGAGGGCCGAGTTCGCTCTGCAGGGCCGCTTCGAAGGCGCGCGAGATATCTTCAAGACGCACTTCATCGTGGAAGCTGATGTATTTGCCGAGGAAGATGTTGTGGATATCCAAGGGCGGGCAGTTTCCGGCCGCCGCTTCACTCAGCAGCCGTTGAGGCAGCTCACCGTAGGTATCGGTGTTGTGCACGCTCCAGCCGTGGATGAAAACGACCATTAATGGCTCGGACATAAGTATCCCCCTAAAACGTAAAAAGCCGCCTGTTCAGCGATTCGCTGATCAAGACGGCTTATATCCGGCATCCCCTGTGGCACGATACCCCTCCGTAGGAACTTTATATTTTCATTAGAAACTGGGGCTTAATATTCTGGATTAAACAATTGTTGTCAAGATTTAAATTTTAGATGGCGAGTGGTTGTGCCCTTGAAACAATCGGACTCAACCGAGAAAGTTTTTCAGGCCGCTAAAGAAGATCTGTGCGGCGATGGCTGAAACGAAGAGACCGGTCAATTTGGTAAGGATGACCAAGCCCTGCTGACCGATGATCTTCTCCAGTCGTCCTGACACCAGCAACAGCGCGCCGATGGAAAGGATCGCTGCCAACAGAGCAGCACTGGCGATAAGTTTGTCTGGCAGCCCTTTTAGGTCTGCGCCCATCACCAGCAGTGCACCGATGGTGCCGGGGCCGACGGTGATGGGAATCGCCAGCGGGACCACGGCGACCTCTTGATCGGGATCGGTTGTTGCCACCGTGCGCTGGCCCTGTATCATGCCGATCGCCGAGAGAAACAGCACCGCTCCGGCACCGATGCGGAAGGCGTCGAGGGTGATTCCGAACAGGGCGAAGATGTAGCGGCCGAAGACAAAGAAGACAAAGCTGGCCACTACCACCGCCAGAGTTACCTTGATCGCGGTCTTCTGCCGTGCGGCAGGGGAGTATTCGCGGGTCAGAGACAAAAAGGCCGAGATCACGAAAAATGGGGTGAGGATCATGAACATTTTGAGGTAGACATTGACAAAGGTGGTCAGCATTTTTGGGCCTGCCTTTTTTAATGTGGTGTTGTTAAAGCATACGCAGATTCGCGTCGAAATCAATACGCGTTCTTAAGCGCGTGACGCAATAACTTATTCCCTTCTCCATGAGGGAGAAGGTGGCCGCTGGCCAGATGAAGGAGGGGCATGAGGAACTCGAGGAAAGAGATAGAGACGAAATTAACCTGCAATACTAATTAGATTGACGGTATGCATATTTTATTATGCTTTTATTGACATAAAGGCATCTCTGTGATAATTTCTGCACAATATTTTAGGCGTAAATGTAAAAAATGATATAAAGGCATAATATGATATGCGTAATTTGAATGTCAATACCGCTCCTATCGCATCACTCCTCAAGGCAATGGGCCAGCGCCTTGACGCGCTTCGTATTAAGCAGGGTATCAAGAATGAGGACCTTGCGACAAAATCCGGGGTGAACCGCAACACCTTGACCAGACTCTGGCAAGGAAAGCCGGTCAGCTCTGAAAACCTTTTTCGGGTGCTGCGGGCACTTGGGGCCATCAACCTTATCACAGCAGCTGTTCTTGAGCCGCCACCTTCCCCGATAGATTTACTTGATGCCCCCCAAAGCAAGAAATCAGGCAAAGCAAAAACCAAGGTGTATAGCTCCAGGTCAAAATCGGTCAAGATCGAAAACGGGCCTCGTGATCCTTCCACTGAGGGCGCAAAAACCGGACTGGTCAAGGCCGACAGAGAAGCAATCCAGAGACGCTTCCAGAAGAAAAAGCTGTCCTTAAATCAAGACCAGGAGAAAAGTCACTAGATGGATACCATTGCCGTCAATCTATGGGGGAAGCGACTGGGCGCTCTGACCTGGGATGACCGTCGACAACTTGGGCGTTTCGCCTACGATCCTGCCTTTATCAAAACCGGTCTTGAGGTTGCTCCTCTGACAATGCCACTGAGTGGCAAGGTATATGAATTCCCCGCATTGGTTCGTACCCGTAGTTTTATGGGCCTACCAGGTTTGATTGCCGATTGCCTTCCAGAAAAATTTGGTAATGCGGTCCTGGCCGCCAAGCTCGTCCAGCTCGGGCGGCAACTTGATGAAGTCACACCTGTTGAACGGTTGTGCTATCTGGGAACCCGGGGCATGGGCGCACTGGAGTTCGAACCGGACTGGGACACTCGGCCCAACAATGCGGCCACTCCTTTGGTTGTTGAGGAGTTGGTGTCTATGGCGGAGCAGATCCTTAAACAGCGCTCCGATATGACCACCCGTCTGGAAAGCCGAAATCTCGACACCCTTATTCAGATTGGAACCAGTGCCGGTGGCGCAAAAGCCAAAGCGGTTATCGCGTGGAACGAGAAGACCAATCAGGTTGTTTCCGGTGCCGGGAACATCCCTGCCGGATACAGTCATTGGCTGATGAAATTCGATGTCATCGACAATGAGGAACTGGCAACCTCCCGGCATATTGGACAGATCGAATATGCTTATCACCTGATGGCCGTTCTGGCTGGAATCGACATGATGGAGTGCCGCCTGTTCGAAGATGGGGACCGGCACCATTTCATGACACGACGCTTCGACCGCCTGAGCAATGGAGATAAAGTTCACTGCCAGACCTTCTGCGGGATGGCGCATGCCGACAGAGATCCGCCCGGCATGCAGGGCTATGAACAATTGTTCAGTACG
>JAKIUS010000167.1 GCA_021647445.1 Geopsychrobacter sp.
AGCAAAGCGAATACCATTTTTTTCATAACCACCTCCGCAGGTTGGCTTTTCCGGGGGGATGAATGTTCAATTGCGACGTCCCAGAGCATCCAGCAACATGTCGCGGTGCGCCTCTTGTGAGGATCTGATCCGATCGCTAAAGAGTCGAATAATATTCAGGGCCAATTTAAGGCAGAGCGCCGGTTCTTTTGTACTCAACATTTCGAAATTTGATTTGGATAAACTAAGCAATTCAACATCTTCGGCGACGCGCGCGGTCGCGCTTCTATGGGCACCGTCAAACAGGGCCATTTCGCCAAAAACATCAGCGGGGCCCAAAACCACCAGAACCTCTTCGTCACCCTCCGCCATCATTTTTGAGATCCGGATTGTCCCCTGCTTAATCAGATACAGGGATTCACCTTGCATATTTTCAATAAAAACAGTCTTGCCCTCACCCATCACCTTACAGGTAAAGACTGAAGAGAGAATTTTCATTTCGGGAACAGACATCCCGGGGAAAATAGGACTATCATCTAAACCAGTAAAATCTACATTCATCTGACTAATAACTCACTTGAGTACAATTTTCTCAACGGTGCCCTGATCATCAAAGAGGGCAATTGCGGCGTCTGGCTTCTGGTAAAGAGCAATATCGACACGACGTGCTTTTTCGCCATCTCCTTCGGTATCAGGAACACCACCAAAACCTGTCAGAAAAATCTCGATACTAACACCATAATGCTCTTTTAAGTACGTTCGAACCGCAATAGCTCGGTTCATCGAAAGGTTGACATTGTCAATCGCGTAACCATCCTGGCTCGAAAAACCTTCAATACGAAACAGGGTCTTCTTATCATCCGTTCCGTTGATTTTCGTAACAAAAGAGGCCAACTGTTTCATGGCAACTGAGGTTAATTGAGTGGAGGATGGCTTAAAATAGATACTCTCCATAACCGTTCGGCTTTTAAGGAAGTCTTTTAATTGTGTTTCGGTATCATCCGCAATTGAATGCACCGGCAACAGTAACAATAACAGTAATAACAGACCGGAACGAATCATCAAACTAATCTCACTTTTTGGGGAGTAAAACCAAAATTTCAGAACGTCGATTGATAGATCGACCCTCGGGCGTTGAATTATCGGCAATCGGATCAGTCTCGCCAATCCCTTTGACGAAGATTCTTGAAGGATCAAAACCTTCATTAACCACGAGCCTTTCGGCAACACTTACTGCTCTTTTATACGCAAGTCTCTCATTGTAAGATTCAGACCCCGTGGAATCCGTGTGCCCATTAACGCGCAAAATAAAATATTTATTCTCCTCACGCAACTTGTTTGCCACCAGTGCTATCGCTCTAGAACCCGCCGCAGTGAGAGTCGATTGATCGAACTCATAATTCAATTCATCAAATCTGAATTTACGATAAAGGACCGTTTCAATAGAAATATTCTTTTTAAATCTAGGGGCAACTTCAACGGGTATCTCCTTGACCGATGGAACAGGTGCCGTAATCGGAGATACAGGAGCCCCCTTAATTGCAGCCGTACCGGGGATAACCAGGAGTTCTGAAGGATCAACAACAACAACCTCACCGCCCGGATCAACCGGGATTTCGAGCTTCGTAATGGGATCCTTTGCGATAATTTTTTTCTTGGGCACCAGAGGGGTTAAGGCCTTGAACCGCGCTTTTTTGACCGGTTCCTTCTTTGCTTCAAGGTCTGGGGTTTCTATGATACGTGGAACCGGTTTCGTGTAGGTTCCGATACCTTGACTGGTTGAGAGGCCGACGATGACACGCCAATCATTGACACTGTCGGTTAACCCCATACCGTAACTTGAGTGAAAGGTCAGGTGCGGCGAAATGAAATACTGAAAACCAAACAGAGCTTCAAGTGGTGGGTCTTCTATCGAAAGGGCTTCAGTTGCACCATCAAGTTCCGCGAGAACCCTGAGACGCGCCATGGGGTAAAACTCCAAGCCCGCCCCACCGACAACCTGATTATCGACATTTTTTTTGCTGTCATTTTTCAAATAACCCGCGTTGAGATGTAACCCCCAGCGAGCCGTCTTGAAACTGAAAATACCACGCCCCATCAAATCGGTTAATCCGTCACGTGTCACATCATCATCAATGTGTCGTCGCGCCTGAATATCGAGGGAAAATTTAACCGGGGAAGAACGCTTACCCCAGACACGCGCCTTTAGTCCTAGATTGGCAAAACCACGACCACTGGCAAATTCATCGTTATTAAAAAGGAGGTTGGGAAAGGAGCCATAGGCCTCCAAAAAGGTCCCAAGCCCCATGGTCAAACTAACGGGAACAATGGTCGCGGTTTGAGATTTTGCAGATGAACTATTAAACCAGAGGCCGATAGCAAGATTACCAGAATCGAGAGTATCCGCCGTAGGGACTGTAATCAGCCCCGTAGCGCCAAATTGTGAGGGGGTAGCCATCGCGACCTGCGGCAACAGGAGAGAGATGAACAGCAACAAAGAGAATACAGTCTTCTTCATACGGCCCTCAAAGCTGTGTCGGCATATCCGACGATAAACATAAATCACCAAGCTTAAATTCAAGATAAAACTGATTCGATGGCTTGCGAAACTCCAAGATACAGGACTGTTAGCGATACCTGCCGGGAGGCATGTAATTACCTTGAGCTCAAACAATAATCATAAGCTACAGGCCACTCGCAGAACAATTTAAACTAAAAACTTATCAATTTACATGCCAACAAAATCAATATTTTCTATCAGTAACTCTAGCAGTCTGTCGGACTATCCGAGCTGAAGCGAAAATTTGGGGGTTTGCAGCCAGTTCAGGGATAGGCCGACAGGCGACTAGAGACTTAAATCACCATCACAAGCCAAAATCAGGGTTGAAAGTATCGAAATCTAACTGGAAAAAGAATATAAATTCCGCTTAATGACAGTCAAGGAACGGGTTTTGACCGAAAAAAAGCCCGACTGTCCCAGAACAATCGGGCTTGCACATTTGAATTTACTCTTCAAATAGCTACTCTTTCCCACCATTGACCCGTTCGCGCAATTCCTTGCCAACCTTAAAAAAAGGCAATTTTTTGGGTTTAACTTCTATGACCTCGCCGGTCTTAGGATTCCGCCCCATGTAAGCCTTATAATCCTTAACCATGAAACTACCGAAACCACGGATCTCAATCCGGTCATTGTCTATCAAGGCATCAGCCATTGAATCAAAGACAATATTGACAATTTGTTCGGCCTTTTTATAGGTCAAGCTTTCGCGTTCGGACAGGGCTTCAACCAGTTCCGACTTGTTCATAGAGCCTCCTGGAGGGAGAGTGTCTAATACGCCACGACTTTGCTACCGATAATATATCCGATAATTTCCGGCTGTCAAGAAGACCTTATGGATTTCAGCAAGTTGCATAATAATCAGATTATTGTAAAGGGAGACAGAGTCCAGATAACCTTCGCTTCACCTGCTCCAATATTGACCCAGCGATGTGGAAGATGAGATTTAAAACTGATGCTGTCCCCCGCCTCAAGGATGTGAGTGTCATTGACAATCTTGATACTCAGTCGCCCCTCAAGCAGATAAATCAACTCATCACCCGGGTGATACATGTTCTCTTCGCCGCTGGTTCCACCCGGCTTGACCGTGCAAAAAAAAGACATAAACTGGGGATCACGCAATCCTGAGGTGAAAGATTCAGTCTGCATGGTCTGCTGGTCATCATCGTAAACGGTTTTATCACGCGCGCCAGGACGTGTTACGACAATTTCATGCGAGGTCGAAACATCCTCAACGAAATAATTGATACTTTTATCAAAGACGTTGGCGAGCCGCATCAAAATATCAACCGAAGGGATCGTCAGGCCCCGCTCAATCCGCGAAATCATATTGGACGAAACATGGGAACGCTCAGCCAGAACCTGAATAGTCATATCCCGCTTCAGACGAATTTCTTTAAGCTTCTTACCAACAATTTTTTTAATTTGCATCCGGCGTCCTCCCTGCATTGATGGCCGGTAAAACCTTATTTTTTGCCACTGATTTTATACATTCGGTGGGGGTGAGACAATCCAGAGAATTTTGACTTGTTGACCACTTTTATTCTGCCAACGGTGCGGCAATGAGGCCTTAAATGCGATGGAATCGCCAACCTCGAGATGAAACAGGTCTCCTTCAATAACGAAATCGAGGCTCCCGTCAAGAACCATGGCGAACTCTTCACCAGTATGAACCATCCCCCCCTCACCACTGTCACAAGAGGGTTCAAGAACATCGATAAAAACCGAAAAGCCAGGATCTCTCAATCCCTGGGTCAGACTGAATATTTGATGCTTGTTCTCAAAAAAGAAGATCGGATCACCCTGCCCCGCCGGGTTAAATACGACCGTGCTGCCTTTTTCGGCCTCTTCAACGAAATAGCTAAGGCTGACACCAAGGGCATCAGCCAGCTTCATCAGAATTTCAACCGATGGGGTCGTTAAACCACGCTCAATACGCGATATCATGTTTGAAGACACATGTGACTTGTCGGCTAATTTCTGAATCGTTTTATCGCGCTTAAGCCTTGAACTTTTTAGTTTTTTTCCGATAAGTTTCTTGACCATAGTGTCCCTGCCAGTTTGAAAATAAAAACATGTTCTACCACTTGGCCAACAAGCTGTCAACCTGATATGAGATCTAAAGAACAGAAATGGTAACTGCCGTTGTCAACCTTGGTACCTTGTCGAGGTTGACAACGGTTCCCTGACTCGATTAATCTGCCGTGCAACAAAGGAGACACATGGATTATGTTTCAACAGACGACTCAAATGATTGAAAAGGCCCGTGGTGGCCAGGCGATAAGCGTTAGCGAAGGGCTCAAGATCCTCAAGTCACAGGGAAGTGAATATACACAATTCATGGCAGGAGCCCATCGGCTTAAGGAAGAATCACTATCAAACAGGATGTATCTCAGTTCGATCATCAATGCAAAATCTGGACGCTGCGCTGGAAACTGCTCTTTTTGCGCTCAGTCCTCCCACCATCAGACAGAAACCCCAGTCTATCCGCATAAATCCTG
>JAKIUS010000168.1 GCA_021647445.1 Geopsychrobacter sp.
TTGGAAAAGTTCCGGAGTAAATCCTGGGACATAGGCATAAAACCAACCGGCGGCGATTGCCCAGAGACCGTAACCAATGCCATAACCGAGCACTCCGCCACAGACCGATCCCAACGAAGCGGCAAGAGCGTAGCGCAACGCACGCTTGGGCCGCGCCAGACTCAATGCAATCAGCAGGACATCGGGTGGAATCGGAAAAAAAGATGCCTCGGCAAACGCCAGCGCAACCAGGACCGGCAAACCGTAGGGGGTATCGGCCCAGGAGAGGACCCAATCGTAGATCCGTTTCAATAATCCTGTGCGCTTAACATCAGCGGTCGTTTCCATCGGTTGTTCAATCTCCATTGTCTTGCCAACCCTGCTCGCCGATTAGTGGAACAAAACGGCAATCCATCAATTCTTCACGTTCATAACTACCATCTTCTGACCGTATCACCCGCAACAAAACCTGACAACCCCGTGGCCCTACCGGCACAATCAGCGGCGCGCCGACCGCGAGCTGTTCAAGAAACTCAACCGGCACCTCAGGAGCCCCGGCGGTGACTATAATCCCATCGAAAGGAGCATGATTCTTCCAACCGATGGTGCCATCGCCAACCTTCAAATTAATATTAGTCAAATGTAATTGATCAAAAATACGCCGCGCCCGACCGGCTAAAGAGGAGATACGCTCGATTGTATAAACACGGCTGACCAGCGAAGAAAGAACCGCCGTCTGGTAACCAGATCCAGTACCAATCTCTAAAATCCGTTCATCACCCTGTAAGCCGAGCGCAGCACTCATCGCCGCGACCATGAACGGTTGGGAGATAGTCTGTTTTTCGCCGATGGGCAAAGAAGTGTCAGTATAAGCATGTGCACGCAAACCCTCGGCGACAAAAAGGTGTCGCGGGGTCTTGCGCATCGCATCCAAAACCGCAGGATCGGTAATATTACGCCGCATGATCTGGGTTTCAACCATGCGCCGTCGGGCTATTGCATATTCCATGAAATCAATCCAAGGTTAATGAAAAATTCCAGTCGGCCAACTGTTTAAGAGCTTTTTCGTTGGTGAGTCCGGTCCTTAAAGGCGTAATCGAAACCTCTCCTGCAGCAACCGCGTTGCAATCACTACCAGGCAGATCTTCAAAACCGGTAAAGCCACCGCCGATCCAATAATAATGACGCCCACGCGGATCGGTCTTCCTGACCACACCCTCCCCATAGTGCCTCTTCCCCTGGCGGGTCAAACTGACCCCACTGATCTTTCCAGCGGGGATATTAACATTCAAAAAAGTCCCTGTCGGCAAAGAGGAATCAAGAACAAAATTGATAAGTTGCCTGGCAACCGCCACCGCCCGGGATAAATCCTCGATTATAAACTGCCGGACATCAAGCGAGAAAGCGATGGCCGGAATACCCATGAGGGCCGCTTCCATCGCCGCACAGACAGTTCCAGAATAGGTAATATCATCACCGAGGTTCGCTCCGAGGTTGATCCCCGCAACGACGAGTTTCGGCTGACCATTGAACAGACCATGGACACCGAGGTTGACGCAATCGGTCGGGGTGCCATCGACCGAAAAAACATCATGGCGAATCTCGTCGACCCGCAGGGGAGAATCCAAGGTCAGGGCATGGCCGATGGCGCTACGGTTGCGGTCAGGGGCAACCACAAAGGTACGCTCTGCTGCGGGAACAGCATCAGCCAGAGAGGCCAGGCCCGGGGAATGTACACCGTCGTCATTGGTTACCAGGATGAAACTCACGAATGATCGTCCTCTGCCCTGTGCAACGCATCACGCAGGCAAGCCAGGCGATCAATAATAGCGTCAAGGGTCACCGGTGGGTCGATCTTAATTTTTTGCGGATTTTTCATTTGCTGGCGGGCGCCAGTAACAGTAAAGCCCTGCTGATAAAGAAGTGACTTTATCAGCAGGGCCTTTTCGATATCTTCACGACGATAGAGACGCTGATTCGTGCGACTCTTAACCGGTCTCAACGAATTGAACTCAGACTCCCAGTAACGCAGAACATGGGTTTTAACACCGACAATTTCTGCAACTTCACCGATCTTGAAATAAATTTTTTCTGGAATCTGGATTGCCACCGCAGCAGCTTATCCTAGCTTTTGTTAATAGATGATTTAAGAACTTGACTCGGCTTGAAGGTCAATATCCGCCGGGATGAGATCTCAATTTCATTGCCAGTCTGGGGATTCCGCCCGCGCCTGGAAGCCTTATCTTTAACGACAAAGTTGCCGAAACCGGCAATCTTGATCTTTTCACCCCCCTCAAGGGTCTCTTTCATCAGGTCAAAAACCAGCTCGACAATCCCTGCTGATTCTTTCTTGGAGAATCCTGTCGCGAGGTAAACACTTTCAATAAGATCAGCCTTGGTCATATTCCCTCCTGCAATCCATTGGCAGGTTCTATATTACAGTCACTATCTACTTGATATTTCAGGTTTTATATCACAGCACTCAAAGCACCGCAATACCTTTTAACGAATTTCAGCCGACAACTGATGACAGATCGACTTAACCAACTTGCCATGTGCTTTAGCTATTTCATCCTCGGTCAGGGTTTTATCGGTCGCGCTGTAACGTACACGCAGAGCGAGACTCTTCTGACCTTCCGGAATCCCCTTACCAGCATAAACATCAAAGATTACAACATCTTGACCATATTTACCGAGACTTCTACGCGCCACGTCAAGCACCTTGGCCGCCTCAATCTCAGCGGAAATGAGCAGAGCACTGTCGCGTTCGACTGCTGGAAATTTTGAAGGGGTGACAAATGAACCGCGCTGACCAGCAAGAGTGACCAGTAGGTCCATATTTAGATCGAAAAGATAAACAGGTTGATCAAGATCGAAATCCTGCTGCACCTGCGGATGAAGCTCACCGATCACACCGAGAACCGTTTTACCACTCTTGACCAGAGCGGATTTCCCTGGGTGGAGAAAGGGCTCCGTCTCTTCACTGCAAAATGCGGGAGCCTTAACCCCCAGCGTCGTCAACAGTTGCTCCAGAACAGCCTTAAGGTCATAAAAATCGACTGGGATTGCACTGTTTGCCCAACCAACCGGGACATTACGCCCCGTAATCGCGGCGGTCAAATGGAGTTCCTGACGACTGGCCCGCTCGCCCTCGGCAGCAAAGAAGACCGGACGCATTTCAAACAGGTGAAGATCGTTGGACCGGTAAGCCAGATTACGCGCCAGAGTCTCAAGCATGCTCGGAACCAATGAAGTACGCATGACCGCCTGCTCTTCGTTGAGCGGATTCTTGATTTTAACCGTCTGTAAACGTGGATCATCACTGGCTAACTGCAATCGTTGTACGGCGTCTGAAGAGACGAACGAATAATTGATCGTCTCCGAAAAACCACTTGCTACAAGCAGGTTACGTGCATTGATTTCATGCTTTTGTTCAGTCTTTTTGCTCTGCGCCTCGAGACGCGTTTGCGGCATGGTCTGGGGTATATTGTCATAACCGTAAAGACGCGCGACCTCTTCAATCAGATCGACCTGACGCTCGAGATCGGGACGAAAACTCGGCACCGATACCTCAATCGTACCATCGGGATCGATCCTGCCGGGCGCGATGCCCAAACCGATCCCCTTGAGCAGACGCGTAATCTGCGGCAGATCGATATGAATGCCGAGCAATTTTTCGGTCTCCAGAGCGCTCAGGGTAATTTCAGCCCTGGCCAGGGGTTCTGGATAGACGTCAATCATCCCCGGAGCGATCTCTCCACCTGCGAGTTCAGCAATCAGCGACGCCGCACGATCGAGAGCCAACGGCACCATATCGACATCTGCTCCACGCTCGAATCGATGTGAGGATTCAGTGTGCAAACCGTGGCGTTTGCTAGTTCTGCGAATCGCGACCGGATTGAAATAGGCGGCCTCAAGCAGTACTGTCGAGGTATCCTCTTTGACTTCAGAGTTCAAGCCGCCCATGACACCGGCCATGGCGACTGGCCGTTTGGCATCACAGATCATCAGATCTTCGGCAACCAGCTTATGTTCGGCAGCATCCAGGGTCGTAAAGGGTTGACCCTCGGCGGCGCGCTTAACGACAATCTTTTGCCCGCTCAAGAAACGGCAGTCGAAGGCGTGCATCGGATGCCCAAGCTCCATCATGACGTAATTTGTAACATCAACGACATTATTGATCGAACGCATGCCGACACTTTCGAGTCGTTGCACCAGCCAGTCGGGCGAGGGTCCTATTTTAATATTGCGAACCAGTCGGGCAGCGTAGCGCGGACACCCCAGTGGATCCTCGATTTCGACGCTGGCAGATTGTGCAATATCTTCACCTGAGGTGCGGATCTCGGTCTTCGGCAAGCGCAGAGGCTTGCCACACATGGCGGCCACTTCTCGCGCAATACCGACCACACTGAGGCAATCAGGTCGATTCGGCGTCAGTCCGATCTCAAACGCGGTATCCTTCAGGTCCAGAGCCTCGAAGACCGGCGTACCGACAACCAATGACGGATCGAGGATCATGATCCCGTCAGCCTCGGCCGACAGGCCAAGCTCCTTCTCGGAGCAGAGCATCCCCAGCGAAACCTGACCACGAATTTTCGATTTTTTGATCTTAAAATCACCCGGCAAGAGTGAACCCGGCTGAGCCAGAGCGATCAGGTCGCCGGTCTTGTGATTGGTCGCACCACAGACAACCTGGACGGTCTCCTGGCCATTGTTGACCTGGCAGACGGTAAGGCGGTCCGCATCAGGATGTGAGTCAACACTCTCGAGTCGGGCGACGATAACACTGTCAAGCCCTTCACCCATGGCGGTCATGCCTTCGACTTCGAGTCCGGCCATAGTCAAACGATCGGCGAGATCCTGAGGGCTATAATAAAAATCGACAAATTCCTTAAGCCAATTGTAGGTCACTATCATCGGTTCAACCCTTAAAACAGATTAAAACTGCCGCAGGAAGCGCAGGTCATTTTCAAAGAAGAGACGCAGGTCACTGACGCCATATTTCAGCATGGCAATCC